>JAHHSD010000012.1 GCA_020025425.1 Oscillospiraceae bacterium | reverse complement strand
GGTTTTCTTGGCGGTCTTTTTGGCGGCCTTCTCGGGCTCGGCCCCCTGCTCCCCGGTCTGGGCGGTCTCCTCCGTCTTATCGGCGGGCTTGCGCCAGCCGCCCCGCTTCTCCTCCGGGGTGAAGTTTCCGCACTGCTCGTTGATGCAGAAGGGCTTGCGGGCGCCCCGGCCCGCCTTCTTGAACATGGTCCAGCCGCACTCGGGGCAGTTGTCCTTCACCGGCACGTCCCAGGTCATAAAGTCGCACTTGCGGCTCTCGTCCCTGCTGCTCAGATTCTCGCAGCAGTAGTAGGTGTACTGCTTGTTGGTCTTTTTGCTCTTGCCTGTGCGCTTCAAAAGCCGGCCGCCGCACTTGGGGCACTTGCCGGGCATCTCCACTACCAGTGGCATGGTGAAGTCGCACTCAGGCCAGCCGGGGCAGGCCAGGAACCGGCCGAACCGGCCGGACTTGATCACCAGATTGCGGCCGCACTGGGGGCAGATCTCCTCGGAAACCTCGTCGGGGACCTTGATGCGCTCGCCGTCCAGCTCCTCCTCGGCCTTCTTCATCTCGGCGGAGAAGCCGCCGTAAAACTCGTCCAGGACCTTCTTCCAGTCGGCGTCGCCCTCCTCCACCTTGTCCAGCTCGCCCTCCATCTGGGCGGTGAAGGCGTAGTCCACAATGTCCTTGAACTTGTCCTTCATCAGGCCGGTGACCACCTCGCCCAGGGGAGTGGGCCGCAGGGCGCGGCCCTCCTTGACCACATACTCCCGGTTCATAATGGTGGAGATGGTGGGGGCGTAGGTGGAGGGCCGTCCGATGCCCTTCTCCTCCAGGGCCCGGATCAGGGTGGCCTCGGAGTAGCGTGCGGGGGGCTGGGTGAAGTGCTGGTCCTTCTTCATGCCCTTCTGGTTGAGGGGCTCCCCCTCCTTCAGGTCGGGCAGAGGGGACTGGGGGGCCTCGTCGGGCTCGTCCTTGCCCTCCTCATAGACGGCGGTGAAGCCGGAGAATTTCAGCTCGGAGTGGCTGGCCCGGAAGGTGTAGCCGGCGGACTCGGTCTCGATGGAGACGCTGTCGTAGACGGCGTTGGCCATCTGGCAGGCCAGGAACCGGCTCCAGATCAGCTTGTAGAGCCGGTACTGCTCGGCGGTCAGGTCCTTGCGGATCTCGTCCGGGACCAGGGTGACGTCGGAGGGGCGGATGGCCTCGTGGGCGTCCTGGGCGTTGCCCTTGGCCTTGAAGCGCCGGGTCTGGGGGGGATAGTAATTGGCGCCGTAGCGGCTCTCGATAAAGCCCTTGGCGGCGGCCAGGGCCTCCTCAGACAGGCGCAGGGAGTCCGTTCTCATATAAGTGATCAGACCCACGGTGCCCTCGCCGGTGATGTCCACGCCCTCATAGAGCTGCTGGGCGATGGACATGGTGCGGGCGGGGGACATGTTCAGCTTGCGGCTGGCGTCCTGCTGGAGGGTGGAGGTGGTGAAGGGGGGCGCGGGCTGGCGGTTCTTCTCCTGCCGCTTCACCCTGGACACCCGGAAGGGGGACGCGCTCACCGCCTGGATCACGGCGTCGGCCTCCGCCTGGGAGTGGAGCTCCATCTTTTTCTCCCGGCCGTGGAACTGGGCCTTGAAGCCGCCCAGATTGGGGGCCACGCGGGCCAGGTCGGCCTCGATGGACCAGTACTCCTGGGGCTCGAAGGCGCGGATCTCCTCCTCCCGCTCCACCACCAGGCGGGTGGCCACCGACTGCACGCGGCCGGCGGACAGGCCCCGGCGGATCTTCTTCCACAGCAGGGGGGAGAGCTCATAGCCCACGATGCGGTCCAGGATGCGCCGGGCCTGCTGGGCGTTGACCAGGTCCTGGTCGATGGCCCTGGGGGCCTTGATGGCCTCGTTGACCACCTTGTTGGTGATCTCATTGAAGGTGACCCGATAGGTCATGTCGTCCGGGATCCCCAGCAGCTCCTTCAGATGCCAGGAGATGGCCTCGCCCTCCCGGTCCGGGTCGGTGGCCAGATAGACCTTTCCGCTCTTCTTGGCGGATTTTTTCAGGTCGCTGATCACGTCCTCCTTGCCCTTGATGGGCTGGTAGTCGGGCGTGAAGCCGTGTTCGATGTCCACGCCCAGCTTGCTCTTGGGCAGGTCCCGAATGTGGCCCATTGAGGCTTTTACCTCATATCCCGGGCCCAGGTATTTCCCGATCGTCTTGGCCTTAGACGGGGACTCTACGATAACCAGATCTGTTTTCGTTGCCATTTGTCGGCCTCCAGTCAAGTGATAAACGGTCAAACCGTGTAAAAAGCAAAAGTTCTTCGAGGGACAGGAGACAGAGGACCCGGGGAACGTCCTCTCTCTCCCGCCACTCGCTTATATCAGGGCTCCAGACGGACCTTTGACGCGAACCGCCGGCCCGGCCCCTCCTCCACGGCGGAGCGCACCTGGAGCATGGTCAATGCCGAGGTCACCCGGCGCACCGGGATCTGGGTCAGCTCCACCAGCTCGTCGGCGGAGCGGCGCTTGTCCCCCAGGGCCCGGAGGATATCCAGCTCGTCATCGGTAAACCGGCTGCTCTGCTCCTGGCGGGGCACCAGCTCCCGCGGGTCCTCCTGTGCTGTCCGGTCAGGCTCGGGCGCCGGGGGCTCCTCCTTGGCCTGCTCCTGGGCTTTCTGCCGGGTCAGTCCCTCCAGCCGCTGCCGCTCCACCTGCTCGGACATGGGATGCTCCCGAAAGAGCTTGACCGGGAATCGGTCCCGGTATTCCACCAAAATGTCCTCACCGCAGGTCACAAGCTTGGCGCCCTGCTGGATCAGGCGGTTTGTGCCCTCGCTCTTGGGCTCCCCCACCATGCCGGGGACGGCAAACAGGTCCCTGTCCTGGTCCAGCGCCCGGTCCATGGTCAGCATGGTGCCGCTGTGCAGGGCACACTCCACCGCCACCACACCCAGGCTCAGTCCACTGATGATGCGGTTTCGGATGGGGAAATGGCTGCCCTTGTTCTCAGTGCCGGGCGGATACTCAGTAACCAGTGCCCCTGCGGCGGCCACATCCTGGTAGAGCCCCCTGTGCTCTCTGGGGTAGTACACGTCGGTGCCGCCGCCCAGCACCGAGACCACCCTGCCTCCGGCCCGCAGGGCACCCCGGATGGCAGCCGCGTCCAGTCCTCTGGCGATGCCGGACACCACCACCGCTCCGCCCCGGGCCAATTCCACACCCAGCCGGGCAGCCATCCGCTGGCCGTACAGCGTGGGCTCTCTGGTGCCCACCACACCGATGGCCGCCTCCTCGTCCATAACGGGCAGACGGCCCTGGATGTAGAGTACACAGGGCGGGTCAGGGAGCTGATGCAGGCGCTCTGGGTAGTCGGAGTCCTGGATGGTCATGATCCGCAGACCCAGCCGCTGGCAGTCCTCCAGTACCCGGTCCGCGCCCTCCAGATTCTTGCTCCGCAGCTCCCTCCGGGCCATCTGGCTCAGGCTCTCCACCTGGGCGTACTCCTCCGGATCTGCGTAGTAGATCCGCTCCGGGGCGTCGAAATGCTCCAGCAGACGGAGCATTCCCGTGCCGCCCAGCCCCTTCCGGCTGGACAGCCACAACCAATATTTCAAGCTGGACACGGTTTTGCCCCCTCTCCGACCATTTTCACTTTGACAAATCCCCCGGGAACAGGTAAGGTAGTCCTATCAGGATACACGTTGGGAGGAGATCACTATGCGGCGTCCCCACTATGCCTGGGTGGTATGCCTGGGCGGCGCACTGTCTCTGTTCGCCATCATCGGTCTTGGCATCAACATCTTCAGTGTCTATCAGCCCTACATCATCGCTCAGAACGGCTTTACCAACGCCCAGGGCTCGCTCATCACCACCACCCGCAGTCTGTTCGCTCTGGTGGCCATGCTCACGGTCAACCAGCTGTGCGGCCGGTTCGGCCTGCGGGCGGTCATGACCGCCGGAATGGCCCTGATGGGCCTGTCCTGCATCACCTTCGGCCTGGCCGGGAGCTTTCCGGTCTACTGTGCGGCCGGGGCGCTGTCCGGTCTGGCCTACGGCTACGGCGGGATGGTCCCCCTGTCCCTGGTCATCGGACACTGGTTCCGGGACCGGCGCAGCTTCGCTCTGGGGCTGGCCTCGGCGGGCAGCGGCGTGTCCACCATCTTCGCTCCCGCCCTGATCACCGGGGCCATTGAGCGCTGGGGGATGCGGGCCGCCTTTCTCATCGAGAGCCTGTCCATCCTGCTGCTGGGGCTGCTGGTCTGGCTGCTGGTGCGCAGCGATCCGGAGGACCTCGGGCTCACCCCCTACCACCTGGGCGGAGAAGCGGCTCCCGTCCCAGCCTCGCGCTCCGCTCCGGCGGGCATGACCCGCACCCTCTGGCTGGGGGCGCTGTTCGCCGCCTTCCTGGTGGGTGCGCCGGCCGGTCCGGGCTTCTCCCACCTGACCATGCTCTACTCCAGCTCGGGCTACGACAGCATGTTTGTGGCCGCCCTGGTGTCCTACATGGGCCTCATCATCTGCCTGGGCAAGATCCTCTGCGGCCAGATCTACGACGCCCTGGGCGGCTACCGGGCCAACTACTACATCTTCGGCACCCTGCTGGCGGGACATGCCCTGTGCTGTCTGGCTCCGGCGGGCGGCTCGGTGCTCCCCTTCCTGGCCATCACCCTGTTCAGCCTGGGCCTGCCCATCTCGGCCGTCAGCTTTGCGGCCTGGGCGGCCGACCTGCGGGGCGATGAGGGCTATGAGAGCGCGGTGCGCTCCCTCACGGTGGCCTACGCCCTGGGCATGCTTCTTTTCGGCCCCGTCCCCGGGGTCCTGGCCGACCGGTTCTCGGGCAGCTATGTGCCCACCTACCTCTTCTTCGGTCTGGTCCTGCTGCTGTGCGGGGTCATTGTCCAGTCCATCTACCGCAGGGTGGGCGCGGGCAAACGGACCGCCAGGCACTGATCCCCGATCTGATCTCCCCGGGCGGGCCAATGGTCCGCCCGGTTTTTTTGTTTATCGGGCCATCTCCCACAGCACCACGGCGGCTGCCGCCGCGGCATTGAGGGACTCGCACCGCTCCCGCATGGGGATTTTCAGGGTCTGGGCGCTCAGCTCCAGCACGGCCTGAGACACTCCTCTCCCCTCGCTGCCGATGGCCACGGCGCACCGGGCCAGGCTGGCCTGGCGCAGGTCCACAGTGTCCTCCCGCAGGGCGGTGGCGTACAGGGGCAGGCCGGACCGCTCCAGAAGGCCGGGCAGATCCTCCGCCCCCACCTCATACACGGGCAGACGGAAGCAGGCACCCATGGTGGCCCGGACCGTCTTGTGGCTCCAGGGATCGGCGCAGCCGTTGACCAGGAGCAGACCGTCCGCCCCCAGGGCGTCGGCAGTGCGCCAGATGGTGCCCACGTTGCCGTTGTCCTGCAGCCCGTCCAGCACCAGATACCGGTTCCCGGTCAGCACATCGGGGGGCGCGGTCTCCCCCATTCCGCACAGGAACAGCGCACCCTGGGGGGCCTTCATGGGGGAGATGGACTCCATCACGTCCTCCGGGACCTCCACCTGGCGGACAGAGTCGTCCAGCGCAGGCAGCCTGGTCCCGGGCGTGCTCACCACGGTCCTCAGAGGGGCCTTCCACCTGGCGGCCTCCTCCAGCAGCTTGCTCCCGTCCCCCAGAAACTCTCCGCTTCTGCGACGGTACCCGCGGTCGGAGCACAGCTTGCGGATGTGGACCATCAGGGGGTTTTTTCGGCTGGTTATATATTCCATGTTCCTGTCCTCTCATTTCACCGGCGCCCCGTCTGCTTCCGCATACAAAAAGGCATACCGATGGCACTCCGGCCTCTATCGGTATGCCTTTTGAATTGGTCCAGAGGCTCAGGTGGGAAATCAGCGCTTAGTAGAGCTTTGCGCCGGCGGGGATATGATCGTCCACCATCAGGCAGCGGAGCTTCTCCACGCCCTCCTCGTGGTGGACGGCGGAGATGATCATGCCGCAGGAATCAATTCCCATCATCGGGCGGGGAGGCAGGTTGGTAATGGCGATCAGGGTCTTGCCCACCAGCTCCTCGGGCTCGTAGGTATCGTGAATGCCGCTGAGGATCACGCGGTCGGTGCCGGTGCCGTCGTCCAGGACGAACTTCAGCAGCTTCTTGCTCTTCTTGACGGCCTCGCACTCCTTGACCTTCACGGCCCGGAAGTCGGACTTGGCAAAGGTGTCGAAGTCCACGAACTCCTGGAACAGGGGCTCGATCTCCACCTTGGAGAAGTCGATCTTCTCGCCCTGGGCGGTCTGAGCAGCCACGGCAGGGGCGGCGGACGCCTCCTTCTTGGGGGCGTCCAGGGGCTTCATGGTGGGGAAGAGGATGACCTCGCGGATGGAGTCAGAGTTGGTCAGCATCATCACGCAGCGGTCGATGCCGATGCCCAGGCCGCCCGTGGGGGGCAGGCCGTACTCCAGGGCGGTGATGAAGTCCTCGTCCATCATGCCGGCCTCGTCGTCGCCGTTGTCCCGCAGCTCCACCTGCTTCTGGAAGCGCTGGCGCTGGTCAATGGGGTCGTTGAGCTCGGAGAAGGCGTTGCCCATCTCGCTGTGGCAGATGAACAGCTCAAAGCGCTCGGTGAGCCGGGGGTCCTTGGGGCTGCGCTTGGCCAGGGGGGACACATCCACGGGGTGCATGGTGATGAAGGTGGGCTGGATCAGCTTCTCCTCCACCCGCTGGTCAAAGCACTCGTACAGGGCGTTGCCCCAGGTCTTGGGTGCAGTCTCGGGCAGCTCCACGCCGATGGCCTTGGCTGCGGCCACGGCCTCCTCGTCGCTGTCGATGGCCATGAAGTCGATGCCCACATACTTCTTGACGGCCTCATGCATGGGCATGCGGGGCCAGCCGGGGGTCAGGTCGATCTCCTCGCCCTGCCACTTGATCTTATAGGTGCCCAGCAGCTTCTCAGCGGCGGTGGCCAGCAGATCCTCAAAGAGGTCCATCATGTCGTTGAAGTCGGCATAGGCCTCGTACAGCTCCACGCTGGTGAACTCGGGGTTGTGCTTGGGGTCCATGCCCTCGTTGCGGAAGATGCGGCCGATCTCATAGACCCGGTCCATGCCGCCCACGATGAGCCGCTTCAGGGGCAGCTCGGTGGCAATGCGCATGTACATGTCGATATCCAGCGTGTTGTGATGGGTGATGAAGGGGCGGGCGGTAGCGCCGCCGGAGATGCTGTTCAGAACAGGGGTCTCCACCTCCATGTAGCCGCGGCTGTCCAGGAAATCACGCACATGCTTGATAAACTGGGAGCGGATGACAAAGTTCCGCTTCACCTCGGGGTTGACGATCAGGTCCACGTAGCGCTGACGATAGCGCATCTCCTGATTGGTCAGGCCGTGGAACTTCTCAGGCAGGGGCAGCAGGGACTTGGACAGCAGCGTGGGCTTGACCACCCGCACGCTCATCTCGCCCCGCTGGGTGCGGAACACCACGCCCTCGACGCCCACGATGTCGCCGATGTCGTACTTCTTGAAGTCGGCATAGTCCGCCTCCTCCATCTCGTCCTTGCGGGCGTAGAGCTGGATGCGGCCGGACTTGTCCTGCAGATCGCAGAAGGAGACCTTGCCCATGCCGCGCTTGCTCATCAGCCGGCCGGCGATGGAGACGCTCTGGCCCTCCAGGGCGTCGAAGTTCTCCTTGATGTTGGCGGAATCATTGTTCACCACGTACTTGGTATTCTCAAAGGGATCGCGGCCCGCCTGCTGCAGCTCCTTCAGCTTGTCCCGGCGGATCTGCAGCAGCTGAGACAGGTTCTGCTCAGGGGCTGCATTCTGATTATTGTTATCGGCCATTCCGACCACTCCTATCTGCTCGTATTTACCCGGTCACAGACCGGGGCGGGGTCATCTGACGATCTTGACGACCTTGTAGGCCACAGGACCGGAGGGAGCGTTGACGGTGACGTCGTCGCCCTCCTTCTTGCCCATCATGGCCTTGCCGAAGGGGGAGTCCTCAGAGATGGCGCCCTTCATGGGGTCGGCCTCCTGAGAGCCCACGATCTTGTAAGTCTCTTCCTCGTTGAATTCCTTGTCCAGCACGGTGACGGTGCAGCCCAGACGGACAGCATCGTTGTCCATCTGACTCTCGTCAATGAGCACATAGTTGGACAGAATATTTTCCAGCTCGGCGATTCGGGAGTAGAGCTTGCCCTGCTCAGTCTTGGCCTCATCGTACTCGCTGTTCTCGCTGAGGTCGCCAAAGGAACGGGCCTCTTTGATAAGCTCAGCCACTTCCTTCTCGCGAACCGTTTTCGCATAGTTCAGTTCGTCCTGAAGTGCCTTCAGGCGCTCGGGGGTAAGCTTAAATTCCTTTGCCATTGTATACTCGCACACCTTTCAAAATCAAGCCGCAGGCACAGGGCCCGGGTCTGTATTTATGGAACCACAGAAATGGGTATAAAAGTACAGTATGGTTTATTATAGGTACCTCATCCCGGTCTGTCAAGTAAATTCTAGGGCATCCTCCCTCACCCGCCCCGTCTCCCAGAGGGCGGCCAGCAGGGGCAGGGGCTCACATTCCGGCGGAAGCGAACCATCCTCCAGCGAAATCCGGACACCGCACAGCTCCAGCCCCGGCTGAAACAGGTCCAGCACCGCACCGCCCCCGTCTGCGCTGTTGGGACTGAAGCGCACGGCGGCGTCCACGCCCGAAAAATCAGGCCGGACCGCCGCTCCGAATTCCCAGCGCAGGGCGGCGCTCAGCTCCTCTCCCCCTCGGGGCGCACAGATACACACGTCCCGGACCCTGGGGCACAGCACCCGGGCCGTCTGTTCCATCAGGCGGTCCGCCCGCTCCCCCCGCAGGGCCACGGCACAGCTGCCGGGCTCCAGCCCCCGGCGGGCCAGCGCAGCCAGAACCAGCCCGCCGGCCTGATTCTGGAGAAACAGGAGGGGGTCCACCCCCCGCAGGCCCTGATTGGACAGGACCTCCCAGCGCGCAAAGCCGGCAGGGACCAGCACCCGGGTCACTCCGGATCTCCGCAGGGCCCGGCCCGCCCGGCGCAGCCGTCTGGTCCCCCCCAGGCCGTCCGGGGACAGGCTGGCCCGCAGCACCGGCAGTCCCAGCCGCTCCGCCCGCTCTAGATAAATGCGCAGACCTGCCTCCCGCTCAAATACAATCTCTCCCAGCATCTCCTCACCTCGGCACAGCTTATGCCATTTTCCCGGTTCCTATGCCCCAAAAGCAGGAAAAATGGCGGGCCGAAGCCCGCCATTTTCATGTGCTCTGATTGTCAGAATTTCAGGGGAACCGGTTTCCAGTTGTGGGTCACATAGAGGGTGGAGCCCTTGTAGTAGTTCAAGGGGTCGGTCCGCTTGCCGTTGACCCGGACCTCGTAGTGGAGGTGGTTGCCGTTGGAGGAGCCGGTGGTGCCCACATAGCCGATGGTCTGGCCCTGCTTGACCGTATCCCCTTCCTTGCACCCGCGTCTGCTCATGTGGGCATACAGGGTGGTCTGGCCGTTGCTGTGGGCAACGACCACGTAGTTGCCGTAAGAGCGGTGGTAGGCCGAGGTGATGACCACACCGCTCTTGGCGGCCAGGATGGGGGTCCCGCCGGGGGCCAGGATGTCGATACCCGTGTGGTTGTTGGGCCTTCCGGTGATGGGGTGTTTCCGGGCTCCATAGAGCGAGGACAACACATTCTTGCTCTTATCCAGCGGCCAGATAAAACCGGCCTCGCTGACGATATGGGTGCCGTTCTGCGCCATCTGCGCGGCCAGTTCCTTCTCCTTCCGCGCAATCTCAGCGTTCATGGCGTCGGCGGCAGCACGCAGCTCCCGCTCCGCCTTCTCCAGCAGGTCCTGGCGGCCCTTGATCTCCTGGATCAGGGCGTCCACCTGGCTGCTCTGGTTTTTCAGCTCTGTTTTGGCGGCCATCTGTTCGTCCTTGACCTTCTGCCGCTCCTGGCGGTCCTGCTCCAGCTGGGCCTTGTCCGCCTCGATCTTCTCCCGCGTGGCAATGAGCTGGTCCATGACCGCATTGTCATACTCCATGATCTCCTCCACCATCATAAAGCGGTCCAGAAGATCGCTAAAGCTCTTGGAGTTGAAGAGAATGGACCAGTAGGAGATCTCTCCCTCCTCCTCCATATAGCGCACCCGCTCGCAAAAGAGCTCGTACTGCTTCTCCTCATCCGCCTCCGCCTGTGCCAGATCCTCGGTCCGCTGGGCGATGAGCTGGTCGTACTGGGCGATCTGGACGGTGGTATTGTTGATCTGCGCCTGGAGCACGCCGATCTGCTGTTCCAGCAGATTTTTCTGCTCCAATGCCTGGTTTTTGTCCGCCGCAATGGCGGCCATCTGCTTTTTCAGATCATTTTTTTGCTGCTGAAGCTGATTCGCGTCCTGCTTCAGCGCGTCGATCTGCTGCTGCGTCACCTTGGCGGAAACCGGTGCGGCCAGCTGTCCGGGCAGCGCCAGCCCCAGGGACAGGACCATGACAAGGACCAGGAGCCTGGATATCCATTTCTTTTTTGTTGTCATAAATGCTCCCCTACTCAGTGGATCAGTACGTTCGCCAAAATAGGCAGCAACATCAGCACTACCATCAGCATGGCCAGTCCCGCAATGATCTTCTGCTGCGTGGTCTTTTTCAACTGCTTCGCCCTCTTTCTTAATCAGTGCAATTTTATACCTGCAAAAACTTCCGGATAGCCAGCAGAGAGCCGCCTATACCGATAAGAAGCCCGGTCCCGCAGAACACGGGCAGGATATAGCGGATCATGCTGGTGTAGCTGAGGATGGTGGCCAGCTGCAGTCCATTGCTCTGGAGCACCATGCGCCCCACCAGCTCGTACAGCCCCCACTGGAGGAAAAAGGCCACCAGTGCGCCGAGCAGACCCAGAATCATACCCTCAAACACGAAGGGCCAGCGCACAAAGCTGTTTGTGGCGCCGCACATCTTCATAATGGCGATCTCCTCCCGGCGGTAGAAGGTGGCCAGCTTGATGGTATTGGAAATGATGAACAGGGAGATGAGCAGCAGCATGGCCACCAGCACCAGAGCCACGCCGGTGGCGATGTTGCGCACCATCACGAAGCCCTGGGCGATCTCCACAGCCGCCCGGGTCCGGGCCACGCCGGTGACCTGTTCCACCGCATGCACCGTCTCCGCCATGTCCTCGATGTCGGTCACATGGATGCGGTAGCGGTCCCGCAGCTTCTCCGCGGGCATGTCAGCCAGCAGGGGGTTGGACTCCCGGCCCTCCAGGAAGTCGGCCTTGGCCTCAGCCCGGGTGACAAAGGTCACGGTTGATACATTTGGCACAGCCTCGATCTGCGTCTGAAGCGCCCGGGCCTGCTCCTCGGTGTAGGTCTCATCAATGTAGGCCAAAAACTCGTTTTCCGCCTCCAGATCACCAAGCATGTGATCCAGGTTGACTGCCAACAGGGAGAAAGAGCCCATGATCAGCAGACAGGCCACCGTCATACACACAGCGGCAAAGGACATCAGCCCATGGGTGAAAATCGACTGAACGCCCTCTTTCGCGTAATATCCAACATCAAACCGTCTCGCCATTGTAATACCCACCTGTCTCGTCACTGATGATCCGTCCGTTTTCAATGGCAACCACCCGCTTGGCGAAGCGGTTGACCAGTGCCTTCTCATGGGTGACCACCAGCACGGTGGTGCCCAGCTCGTTGATCCGCTCCAGCAGCATCATGATCTCCAGGGAGCGCTGGGGGTCCAGGTTTCCGGTGGGCTCGTCGGCAATGATCATGCTGGGATTGTTTACCAGCGCCCGGGCGATGGCCACGCGCTGCTGCTCACCGCCGGAGATCTCTCCGGGGTACCGGTCCGCCTTCTGCTCCAGCCCCACCAGCTCCAGCACATAGGGGATCCGGCGCTTCAGCTCTCTGCCCGACGCCCCCACGGCCCGCATGGCGAAGGCCAGGTTTTCGTACACCGTTTTTTTCTCGATCAGGCGGAAATCCTGGAAGATGATGCCCAGGGTCCGCCGCATGTAAGGGATCTGTCTGGGGCTGATATTGTTCAGGTTATAGCCATTGACCATCAGCCGGCCCTCGGTGGTCCCGATCTCACCGGTGATGAGCTTGATCACGGTTGATTTTCCGGAACCGGACGGGCCAACCAAAAAGACAAATTCCCCATCGTCGATCCGCATGGAGACCCCTTTTAATGCCTTGGTTCCGTTGTCATATTCCTTATACACGTCTATGAGTCGTATCATGCTGCTCCCCGCTTACCAGCCGTATGTTTTCCCCGCCGACCGTTCCCGATCCGGAGGAAGGCTGTTCTTTCAGTGTACCACAAGTTCGGCGTTATGTAAATGCTGTTTTCCCCTGGAAAATAATCGAATTCCAGCCGTTTTCCAAGCATTCAAACCAGCAAAAAACAGACAGTGACTCCCTGCGGAGACACTGTCTGTTTGTTCTTGTTCACGGATTCCCGGACTCAGGATTCAATTCCCCGGGAAATCAGATACTTTTTGACCATCAGTGCCACCTTGAAGGTGATGGCGTCGTCAAACTCCCGCAGGTCCAGCCCGGTCAGCTTCTTGATCTTCTCCAGGCGGTAGACCAGGGTGTTGCGGTGTACGAACAGCTTGCGGGCCGTCTCGGACACGTTCAGGTTGTTCTCAAAGAACTTGTTGATGGTCAGCAGGGTCTCCTGATCCAGGGCGTCAATGGGGTTCTTCTTAAAGACCTCCTGGAGGAACATCTGACACAGGATGGTGGGCAGCTGATAAATCAGTCGGCCGATACCCAGATTCTCGTAGTTGATGACCGTCTTTTCGGTATCGAACACCTTGCCCACGTCGATGGCCACACCGGCCTCCTTGTAGGCCCGGGCCAGATCCCGAATGTGGTTGACGACGGTGCCGATGCCGATCACCACCTTGATGCCCAGCTCCTGGGCCACGGCGGTGGCGATCTGGTTGGCGATCTTCTGCAGCTCCTTGGCGTCCGCCCCCTCGGGCAGCTGCTTGATGAGCGCCACATCCGTCTCGTTGATGGAGATGACAAAATCCACCTGGTTGTTGGGGAACAGGTTCTGGATCACGTCGATGGTGGACACATCCGCCTGGCCCAGCTGACGGACCAGGAAGGCGGCGCGGGGCGCCTCGGACACAAAGTGCAGCTCCTTCGCCTGGGTGTAGATATCGCCCAGGAGAATATTGTCAGAGACGATATTCTTCACAAAGGTGGCCTTGTCGTGCTTTTCTTCGTAATAGGTCTTGGCTCCATTGAAAGCCACAGCGGCCATCGCACACATGGAGGCAGCCACATCGTCGTCCCCCTGCACAAAGGCGGCATTGCCAAACTGGACACCCCAGCCGGACAGCGGCTTGAAGGTGCGTCCCTCAAAGCGGGCCACGCCGTTCTCCGCCGCATTGATGGCAGCCACAGCCCCGGACCAATGCTCTCCGATACAGGTCAGCTCACTGCATGCCACCACGATACCATCCGCATCAATTACACCAATCATGCGATCGATGTTGTCTTTCATTTGGAGTACGACTCCTTGGAACATCCTGCTAGACACATTGATCCCTCCCATGAACTGCATCAAATTTACACTGTTACCTATTATAACGGGTAACCCCCCTGTTTGGCAAGAGGTTTTCTGTAATTTTTTGTGGAAAACGCCGAAAAGGCAGATTCTGCCCTCTATTGACCCTTCAAATTTTGCAATTCCTGGGAATTCAGCATCCTCCACTCCCCTTTTTTCAGGCGCTCATCCAGGCAAATCGGCCCCATGGACAGCCGTTTTAGATAGATTACCGGTTTGCCCCGGGCGGCCATCATCCGCTTGACCTGGTGGTACTTTCCCTCCCGCAGGGTGACCAGGCACTCCGAGCCGTCCCCCAGGGGCTCCAGCCCGGCCGGCAGGCACCGGAGCCCATCCCCCAGGGTCATCCCCTCCGCCAGGGCAGCCGCATCGTCCCGGTCCACAATGCCGTCCACTTTGGCGTAGTACACCTTGTCCACGTGCTTCCTGGGGGACAGGAGCCGGTGGGCCAGCTCCCCGTCGTCGGTGAGCAGGAGCAGGCCCTCCGTGTCCTTATCCAGCCGTCCCACGGGAAACAACCCCCGGCGCTGAAGGTGCTCGGGCAGCAGGTCCAGCACCGTCTTTTGATCCCGGTCCTCTGTGGCCGACAGCAGGCCCGCCGGCTTGTGGAGCATGAGGTAGACAAAGGGTGCGCAGTCCACCGCCTGCCCGTCCACCCGGATCTCCGCCAGCTGCGGGTCCCACTTCTCCTCCGGACGCAGTACGGGGCGGCCATCGGCCGTGATCCGGCCCTGGCGGACCATATCCTTGATTTCCTTCCGGGACCAGTGCCCCGTGGCGGACAGCAGCTTGTCCAGGCGCTGGAGTGCCATGTCTATCTCCCCCTTTGTATCATCTTTTTTATCTTATCCCGAATTTGGGATAAAAGTCAATGAATATATGGCTGTCCACCCTCATAAGATGGATCGAACAAGCTGAGAAAGGGAGTCATAGACCATGTTGATTGTAACAGCGAAGCTGCCCAGGCGCAGACTGGCTGTCAGCGCGGCGGCCGTCCTGCTGTGCTGTGCGGCGCTGGTCGTATCTCTGGCCTCCCCCACACGGCCGGTCGCCGCCGCCGTCTCTGACGTACCAGACCCCAAGGGAGTCCACACAAATGAGGATCGGATCGCCTATCTGAACAGCTGCGGCTGGCAGGTATCCCCCGATCCAACCGCTGTGGAGGAGCTCCTCATCCCCGCCCAGATGGATGACAGCTATCAGGAGTATCTGGACCTCCAGCACAGCCAGGGCTTCCATCTGGAGAAGTACACCGGCAAACGGGTCAAGCGTTACACCTACACCATCACCAACTACCCCACCGGGGAAGATGGCGTCGTAGTCAACCTGCTGATCCGCCGCCACACCGTAGTGGGGGGCGAGGTCCTCTCTCCTCAGCTGGATGGGTTTCTCCACGGCCTGACAAGGCCATAAGACCAAAAAATTCCAGACCCTTGGCGGCAATATCATGAAGCCAGCCTGAAAACACAGCCGTTCAGGAATCGAAACCATCTGTTTCTCCCTGAATGGCTGTGTTCTTTTTGTACCTGATTTGATCAGATGACTTCATACTATCACGGTGGATCACGGGAATTCCTGCTTGCTGTTTTCCAAAGCTGACTATACTGTACTTCAACAAAAACCAGGGATCTGTTGACAAATCAACATAAACTTAACGGAACAGAAAATTCAAGAAAATTTAACTTCTTTAGGGCATGCGGCATGGTATCATGTATGAAATCAAATTATGAAACTGAGGTGAAACATGATGAAATGGTGGGGGCTTTTGATCGCAGTAATTGCCGGCTCATACCTGTCAAAAATTTTATATACCGCTCAAAAACAAGCGGAAGCAAATGGTAAACCCCGCTGTGTCTGGATTCATGTGTTCTTCTGGGTTGCTTGGAGCTTCACCTTTGTCCTATATCTGTGCATTCTTGGCTTGCTGGTGTGGGCGGGGTTCTCCATGTACACAAAAGGCGACCTGGGCGGGGCTGTGAAACTGCTGGTCGTGGCGTTCCTGCTTGCTCCCTGTGTCTATCTGCTCTTTATTTCTCCCCTGATCAAAAAAATGAAAAACAAGTGTTAAACCTACTCCAAGCTTCCTCACCGATTATATGTCACAAGCAAAAAAGCACCCATCCCGTTTCAAATTGGGTGGATGCTTTTTCTGCTTCGCCCAAAGGCTGATCTGAATGACTTTGCCCTTGGGTCCGGCACTTTTTATTGATTCAGCAGATGCACGTTCAGATGGTCGTACGTCATCTCCACGTTGTGGCGCTGGAAGGCCGCCCGTACGTCCTCCATCACACCGTAGTAGACCGGCCAGTAGTCGGCGCTGGCGGTCCAGACCCGCACCACATATTCGATGCTGCTGGCCCCGTAGTTGGACACATAGATCACGGGGGCCGGGTCGGGCAGAATCTGGGGATACTTCTCCAGTACCTCAGAGATGGCCGTTTTCACCGTCTCGGTGGGGGCGTCATAGGATGCGGTAAAGCTCCAGTCCACCCGGCGCTTGCCCAGCCGGGTGTAGTTGACGATCTTGGCTGCGGAGATCTGGCTGTTGGGCATAAAGATCTCTTTGTTGTCCGGGGTGGCCAGGGTGCTGTACGCCAGGCCGATGATCTCCACCGTGCCGCCCACTCCGTCTACCTCCACATAGTCCCCGGCCTCCATGGGCTTGGCCACCAGCAGCATGATGCCGCTGGCCACGTTGGCCAGTGTGTTTTGCAGGGCCAGGGAAATGGCCAATGCCGCCACACTCAGCAGCGCCACCAGGGAGGTCACGGGCACGCCGATGGCGTCCACCACGACCAGCAGGACAATGACCCACAGGATCACCTTCAGGACTGAGCGCAGATAGCCCCCGATCACACCGATATTATTGGCACGCTTCAGCGCCCGATCCACAATTTTCATCAGGATGCGAATGGTGATCATACCGATCACCAGAATGGCTGCCGCCTTGATAAACCGGCTGAAATCAATTCCGCCTACATTGACGTCTTTTACTACGCCGCTCACGATTTCTTCCACATTAGATGGCACAGATGCTGTCCTCCTAAATTTCAGTATTCTTGTATTATATCAGTTTTTCCACTGTGCGGCAAGCAGCATAGGCACAGGTGCAGTCTATCCCAATTATATATGCGTATCTTGGTCTATATACGGTCAAAGTTGACAATATGCCGTTTGAATTGTTTATTTTTGAAATCTGCTATTGACTTTTCTCTTACCCATGTTCAAAATAGAAACCACTATTTACAAAATCAGGTGAGTTCTTCCTGCCAGATTTCTCTATTTTTTCTAAATTCTGTATCCATACATATTCTGTCCAAACGGAGGGATTGTTTGTTTAACCCACTCAAAAACAGTATGATGCGCAGCCACGTTCCGAAAGCACAGTACCTGACCAAAGCACTTCAGTTTGAAGCGAATGCCCTCTCTGTATTCATTCAGATCATCATGATCTTTTTTCTGATCTATGGCCTTCTCCTGATATGCTTCAGTGAGACCTACACCAGTAAGGATATCCTCATTATCCTGAGCACCTTCCTCTTTTCCCTGTTCTCTCTGCTGTGTCTGCGTTGCCTGAAGCGTCAGATCAGCCGCGGTTACCGCAAGCGGGGCATCTATCTCATCCGAAACATTTACACCACGGTTCTGATGCTCTATGTGTACACCATCGTGACAAACTATTTCAAGATGTTCTTCCTGGTGATCTATCTGGTGGTCGCCACAGCCGGCATGATCTATCTGAACCCAATCCACTACTCGATGTTTATTCTGTTTTGGATGCTGCTTCCGCCCTTTTTCCTCAAACATGCGTTATATACATCCTCCACAAATCACACCTATTTTTCCATCAACACCACTGTCACGATTCTGTTTGCGCTCACCGTCAACTACGTATACACCAAAGATCGCTACCGCCTGTTTGAGCTGGAGTCCCAGCTTGAGCATGAGCGGGACACCGATGCACTGACCAATCTGATGAACACGCGCCACTTCCACACCATGCTTCAGGAATTCACGTCCTGTACGGAGGGTATGGCTGTGGCCGTTCTGGTCGATCTGGATAACTTCAAATTGGTCAACGATACCTTCGGGCACAACGCCGGTGATCAGGTGCTGATTGAAGTGGCCCGGATTCTGCAACAGGTGTTTCCCTCAGAGGACCATGCGGCCCGAATCGGCGGAGACGAGTTTGCCTCCTTTTTTCTGGTGAAAACCGTCAGCTGGGACACCATTGAGTTCATCGCCAGACGGAAGGTGGAATCCCTCCTTGACAAGGTTCCCATCGTGGTCTGCAAGGGTGAGGAGGAGATCCAGGTCACCTTCTCCATCGGCGTCTGCGTACAGTCTATGGCTGACGGCAGCACCCCCACCGACATTCTCTCCATGGCCGATGCCGCCATGTACGAGCTGAAAAGCACCTCAAAAAACGGCGGATGCCTCTGTCTGGGAGACCAGCCGCTGATCAAGATATTCGGTCACTCCGATCACCACATCGGCTCCCGCCTGGAGCTTTCCGAGGAGTCAAATCCATTTCTCCCCTTACACAATCAAAAAAACGGCGGTATCGCCGCTAGGAGAGAAAAATAATCAAGCCTCACTGTCTTTTACAGCTTAAGGGGGAGTGCTGACCCGCAGGTCAGCACTCCCCCTTCTTTCTTGACTCCGATCAGCCTGGACTCCTGGTGCTGAATCGGCGGAGCATATCGTCCAGTCCGCCCTCCATCAGCTGGTCAAAATATTCCATTCTCTGCACCGGACCGCGCACCAGTCCGCGGTCCAGCCAGTTCAGCAGAATGTTCACCAGTCCAAATACATAGATGTCTACAATAAAATCCAGCGCATCATTTTCAATATGATAGTTCTTTGCCCGCTCCTGAATAATGCCGTACAAAATGGGCTTGGTCCACTTGGTCAGATAGTGGTTCAGATAACTGCGGTCCAACGCCCGATAAATGTTGATCAGCAGATCCTTATTCTCCAGCATCAGATTCATGACCACCTGGATCTTCTGCGTTTTTTCATCCTCCGTATCGACAATGCGTTCCAGCAGCTCCTGGGACACCTGCTGAAAGCGCCACTCCACAACCCCATAGATGTCCTGGAAGTGGTAGTAGAAGGTCTGTCTGGATATCCCGCAGTCCTCCACAATCTCCTTCACGGTAATCTCATCCAGGGGTTTTGTCTGGAGCAGCTTGTGCAGAGATTTTCCAATTGTACTCTTGGTCATGTCCGCCTTCGTCATGCCGATCCCCCTCCATATTCCGGACTCTCCGAGCTGCGCGCACCGGGACATGCTCCGGAAGCCCCTTCCAAAGCGTATTTTTCTTTATGTTACCACATTTTTCGGGACAGAACAAGAAAAATATTCCTCCTGTTTTCACACACCTATCGCCAGTTTTGTAGCGCTCTCTGCAAAAGATATGTACTTTTCTCCGGAATAATGCTACACTATAACTGCCGAAAAGAAAGGGAGGCCGTACGCATATGATAAATCGTTTCTCACAGCTGAAGCAGCTGTGTTCCCAGTCGGAGCCCCGCACCGCCGTGGTTGCAGCCGCCCACGATGAGCACACCCTCCAGGCGGTGTTTCAGGCCCAGAGCGACGGCCTGATCCGCCCCATTCTGGTGGGACATCGGGACGAGATCTCCGACATCGCCCGCCATCTGGGCCACCCTCTGACCGCAGAGGACATTCTGATCCCCGCTGAGGATGACTGGGACTGCGCCGTCAAATCCGTGGCTCTGATCCGCTCCGGAAAGGGCCAGATGCTGATTAAGGGCATGCTCCAGACCGGTGTCCTGCTCAAGGCCGCTGTGGACTCCGAATCCGGCATCTGCACCGGAGGACTCATGTCCCATGTGGCTATCCTGGACGTCCCCAGCTACCACAAGCTGCTCTTTATCACAGACGGGGGTATGAACATCGCCCCCGACCTGGCCCAAAAGCGGTCCATTCTGAAAAACGCCCTGGATTTCTGCCGTTTTCTGGGCTATGAACAGCCAAAAGCGGCCGTTTTATGCGCCGTGGAGTCGGTCAACCTCCACATGCAGGAGACACTGGACGCCGCCGCACTGAAAGCCGAGGCCCTGGACGGGGCCTTCGGTCCCTGTCTGGTGGAGGGCCCCATCTCCCTGGACCTGGCCACCGACCCGGAGGCCGCCGCCATCAAGGGCTATCACAGCCCGGTGGCCGGCGACGCCGATATCCTGCTGGCCCCCTCCATCGCGGCGGGCAATCTGCTGGGCAAGGCCCTCTACGGCCTGGCCGGAGGCAGGATGGCCGGGGTTGTGCTGGGCGCCAGCGTCCCCATCACCGTCAACTCCCGCGGGGCCTCCCCCGAGGAGAAGTACCACTCCATCCTGATTTGCTCTACCATGAGCGGACCCACAGCCTAGGAGGTCTTATATGGCTCACCGACTTCTGATTCTGAATCCCGGCTCCACCAGCACCAAGGTGGCGATCTTTGATGACGACCGCTCCACCTTTCAGCACAGCATCCCCCACACCAACCAGGACCTGTCCCCCTTCCCCACCCTGAACGACCAGCTGGACTACCGGGTCTCCCTGGTCCGGGACACTTTGACCCAGGCGGGTATCTCCCTGGACACCCTGTCCGCGGTGGTGGGCCGCGGGGGGATCATCCCCGGCATCGTGGCCGGCGGCTACCTGGTGGACGAGGGCCTGCTGGACTGCCTGCGCCACTACACCATCTTTGAACATGCCTCCAACCTGGGCGGACTCATGGCCCACGCCTTCGCCGCCCCTCTGGAGATCCCCGCCTACATCTACGACGCGGTGACCAGCGACGAGCTCCTCCCCGAAGCCCGGATCACCGGCTTCAAGGAGGTCACCCGCACCAGCTTCTGCCACGTGCTCAACGCCCGGGCCACCGCCCACAAGTACGCCCAGATCCGGGGCCGGCGGTACGAGGACATGAACCTGGTGGTGGCCCATCTGGGCGGCGGCATCAGCATCAGCGCCCACAGCCACGGACGGATCATCGACTCGGTCTCCGACGACGCCGGTCCCTTCTCCCCGGACCGGGCGGGCAGCCTCAACCTGGAGTATGTGCTGGACATGTGCTATTCGGGCAAGTACACCAGGGAGCAGATGATGCGTAAGCTGCGGGGAGAGGGCGGTCTGTCCGCCCTGCTGGGCACCCACGACTGCCGGGAGATCGAGCGGCGCATCCAGGACGGCGACCAGCGGGCGGCCCTGGTCTACAAGGCCCAGGCCCTCCAGATCGCCAAGGGCGTGGGCATCATGCTGGGCTGCTTTGTGGAGCCCATTGACGCCGTCATTCTCACCGGCGGTCTGGCCAACTCCAAAATGCTCACCGGCATGGTGGTGGGCTACCTCCACAACCTGTGCCGCGTGGTCATCATCCCCGGAGAGAACGAGATGGAGGCCCTGGCCCTGGGCGCCCTGCGCATTCTCAACGGCGAGGAGAAGCTGAACCAGTTCCACCCCTGCTGCCCCCTGTAACTGCAAAAAAACCACAAACTCTCCCCAATTTGGGTATCTGAACAGAAAAAAACGGAGGATCGGGATTCGATCCTCCGTTTTTTCATCGGTTACTGTCCACAGGCGGTGCGGAACTCGGTCCACAGCTTCTCGTGCAGCTCCATGGCATCTGCACCCACATTGTGCATGGCCTCCATGGCGTCGATCTCAAAGTCCTCAGGCAGGGTGAGCAGCTTCTTGTACTGCTCGTCAAAGAGGGCGTCGGCGGCCTGGTTGGTGCTGTAATAGCCGACCTGCTCAAAGCACAGCTTGGCCACGTCGGGGCGCAGGATGTAGTCGATGAACTGGTGGGCGGCCTCGGGATGGGGGGCGTTCACCGGGATGAACTGGGCCATGGTGCCGAAGCCCACGCCCTCCTTGGGGAACACCACCTTCAGCTCAGGCTTGGCCACGCAGGCCTGGGTCACCTGGCTGGTGTACATGACGCCCACGCTGATCTCGCCGGAGATAATATCGTCCTGAAGATTGTCGTCCTTGATGAAGCGGACGTTGGGGGCCATCTCCATGACCCGCTCGCTGGCCTTGCGGATGGCGTCCTGGTCCTCGGTATTCAGGCTCTGGCCATCGGCGATCAGGGACATGGCGTGGATGACGCGGGCGGAGTTGACCAGGCCCACGCTGTCCTTCAGGGCGGGATCGCGCAGGTCGTCAAAGCTCTCGATCTCCACACCGGCCGCGGCGGGGTCATAGACGATGGTCATAACGCCGGCGCCGTAGGGCACGGTGTAGGTGTCCTCAGGGTCGTAGAACAGGCCCTGATAGGCGGGATTGATGTTCTTGTAGTTGGGCAGCTGCTCCTTGTCCAGAGCCTTGACCAGGCCCTCCTGGATGGCCACTTCGATGATGTAGTCGTCGGCCAGGACCACGTCGTAGTCGCCGCCCTTGGCTGTCTCCAGCTTGGCCAGCATGGTCTCGTCGGTGTCGAAGCTGGAGTAGTTGATCTTGATGCCGGTCTCCTTGGTGAAGTTGTCCAGCACCTCCTGGGGGAAGATATCCACCCAGGTGAACAGGTTGAGCTCACCGGTGGGCTCCTTCTTGTCGGCACAGCCGGCCAGCAGGGAGAGCGTGAGCGCCAGGCTCATAATCAGTGCAATGGTCTTTTTCATGTAGTTCCTCCTTAAAATGATCAGCGGCTCAGGCCGCGGATTCCCGTTCGTTTTCCCATGCGCGGGACCCGTCTCAGGGCCCAGGCCGCCCCGCCCAGCAGCAGGGTGACGGCCAGCATCAGGGTGCACAGCGCGTTGATCTCAGGGGTGACCCCCGTCTTGAGCTGGGTATAGATCCGGATGGGCAGGGTGTTGACATTGACCCCCGTGACAAAGATGCTGATGATCACATCGTCAAAGCTCATGGCAAAGCTGAGCAGCATCCCGGACAGGATGGCAGGCATCAGCATGGGCAGAGTGATATCGAAGAACACCCGGACCTCGCTGGCCCCCAGGTCCCGGGCGGCCTCCGGAATGCTCTGATCCATCCCCACCAGCCTGGCCTTCACCAGCATGTAGACATAGGGGATGCAGAAGGTGGTGTGGGCCAGGATCAGGGTGGTCATGCCGAAGGGCAGTCCGATCAGGGCAAAGGTCACCATGAACACCATGCCCAGGATGATCTCAGGGATCATAATGGGCAGCATGGTCAGGTACTCCACCACCTTTCTGGACCGGGTGCGGACCTTGGTAAAGCCGTAGGCCCCCAGGGTGCCCACCACGGCGGCGGCCAGACTGGCCGCCAGCGCCAGCACAAGGCTGTTGCCCAGGGCCGCAAAGAGGGCCTGATCCCGGAAGAGGGCCGTGTACCACTTCAGGGAAAAGCCCTCCCAGATGGAGCTGAGCTTGCTGGCGTTGAAGGAGTAGAGGACGATCAGAATAATGGGCAGATAGAGGACGGCGGTCACCGCCCCCAGAAAAATATTGGGCAGCTTGCTCCTGGCTCTCATTGCATTCCCTCCAGTGTCTCCGCGTGGCTGATCCGCCGGTACAGGGCGATCATCAGCATCATCAGCACCATCAGCACCACGCTCAGGGCGGCGGCGAAGGGCCAGTTATGGGTTTTCATCAGCTGCTCCTGGATCAGCGTGCCCACCAGCACCACCTTGTTCCCGCCCAGAATGTCCGCAATGAAAAAGAGGCCCATAGAGGGGATAAAGGTCAAAATCACGCCGGACAGCAGGCCGGGCAGGGTCAGCTTCAGGGTGACGGTGAAAAAGGCCTGGAGGGGCGTGGCACCCAGATCCCGGGCGGCCTCTATCAGACTCCAGTCCAGCTTCTCCGCGCTGGAGTAGACGGCAAAGATCATAAAGGGCAGCAGGATATAGACCATGCCCACCACCACGGCGGGATAGGTGTACAGCAGCTTCAGCGGTTCCTTGGTCAGGCCCAGCCCCATGAGCAGCTTATCCAGCGTTCCGTTGGAACGGAATATGATAATCCACCCGTACAGGCGGATCAGGGAGCTGGTCCAGAAGGGGAGCATCAGCAGCAGGAGCATGCGCTTTTTCCATTTCTGAGACAGCTTTGCCATGTAGTAGCCAAAGGGGTAGCCCACCGCCACAATGCACAGCGTGCTGACCAGGGCCAGCTTCAGCGACTGCACAAAGGTGCTCAGGTAAGCGGGCTGGAGGATATTTTTGTAGTTGTCCAGTGTAAACTGGTTGACCACTCCCCAGACCTCCGCCCTGGTCTGAAAGCTGAGCACCACCATGTAGATCAGAGGCCCCACCACCAGCAGCAGGGTGAAAATGTAGAGGGGCACCAGGGTCAGCCACAGGCCGGAGCGTCTCTCCCGTCTCAGCATGGCTCCCCCTCCCCGTCCACCGGCACCGCGTGGTCAGCGGTCCAGGTGACACGCACCTGGTCCCCGGGCTCCACGTCCAGGTCGATGCCGTGGCGGCTGGCCTCCAGCATGGTCCCGTCGGCCAGTTTCAGTGAGATGCGCAGCATCCCGCCGGCAAAGGTCTTTTCCCGGACCTGGGCGGCAATGCCGCAGGCGGCGGGATCGGCGGAGAACTCCACCCACTCGCTGCGCACCGCCAGGGTGACCTGGCTCCCCACCGGGCAGTCCCGGTCCCGGCAGACCGCTTGGGCGCAGCCCCCGGCGCAGTCCAGGGTGAGGACCTCCCCCTCCATGGACTTCACCCGGCCGGTGAGGATATTGGCCGCCCCCACAAAGCGGGCCACATAGCTGGTCCTGGGGGTGTTGTAGATCTGGGCCGGGGTGCCCAGCTGCTCAAACTGCCCGCCCCGCATCACAGCGATCCGGTCGGACATGTTCAGGGCCTCCTCCTGGTCATGGGTGATATAGATGAAGGTGATCCCCAGCCGCTTTTGCAGGGCCTTCAGCTCGGTCTGCATCTGGCGGCGCAGCTGCAAGTCCAGGGCCCCCAGGGGCTCGTCCAGCAGCAGGACGCTGGGGCGGTTCACAATGGCCCGGGCGATGGCCACCCGCTGCTTCTGGCCGCCGGACAGCTCGTCCGGCATCCGGTCCCCATAGCCGGACAGCTGGACCAGCTCCAGCGCCCAGTCCACCGCCTTGGAAATTTCCTTCCGGGGACACCGCTTCAGCTTCAGGCTGTATCCGATGTTGGCGGCCACCGTCATGTGGGGGAACAGGGCGTAATTCTGGAACACCGTGTTCACGTCCCGCTTGTTGGGGGCGCTGTCGGTGACGTCCGCCCCGTTGAGCAGGACCCGCCCCCCGTCCGGGTGCTCCAGACCGGCAATGATCCGCAGCGTGGTGGTCTTGCCGCAGCCGGAGGGACCCAGCAGGGTGACAAACTCTCCCTTTGCAATGGAGATGCTGATGCCGTTAAGCACCTCGGTCTCTCCAAAGCCCTTTGTGATGTTTTGAAGCTCCAGGATTGTCTCTCCCATAGGTCCTCCTTACTGTCTCCGAATCAAAACCGGCCATTTTTGCTTGCGTTCGACATTATATGCGCACATTCGTTCTCTGTCAAGTTACCTGGTCACAGAGGAGCAGTCAGAAAATGCCGAGGCCAGGACTTCACGGGGGTCCTGACCTCGGCGTATGGTGATTTGAACTGCAAATTTGGGTGAGCTTACTTCCGGAAGGCGTTGAGACGCTCCTTGGTCTCCAGCCGGTTGGCCCACATCTCGTCCTCAGACTTGTAGCCCCGCTGCCGGGCCATATCGGACATATAGGTGGGACCAAAGAGCAGGTCCAGCATGTGGACGGAGTCCTTGCCCGCGGCCTGCATGGTGCCCCGGCAGGAGCCGCAGTAGCTGATGATGTGGTCGGAGTTGAAGTCGTTGGCCCGGCGGGTGTAGACACGGGCATAGAGCTCGGGATCGGAGGAGCAGACCATGCCGCCCACGCCGCAGCAGCGGGTGTTGGCCCCGTTGCGCTCGATGTCCTCCCAGCGGTAGCCCATCTGATCCAGCATCCAGCGGATGCTGGCGTGGTGGGTGGGCTCGTCCCGGGTCACGCAGGAGTCGTGGATGTTGAACACCACGTCGGAGCCCTTGCCGATGCCCCGGGCCTGCTCGGGAAGGCCGATCAGGTCGTGCATCAGATCCCAGTAGGAGATGACCTTCTGGTTCTTGGCGGTCTGTTTGAAGATCTTGAAGCAGGAGGGACAGACCGTGATAATGACCTCACAGCCCATCTCATCCAGCTTGTCGATGGCAATTTTGTTGCGCTCGTCGAACTTCTTCTCCTCACCCATGAAGCCGCTGACCTTGCCGCAGCACTGGAGCAGGGCGCCCACGTTCTCGTCGCCCAGGCTGTCCTTCAGGTGGCGCAGCACGTTCTCCACACCCTGGGGGGTGTAGGCGGGGACGGTGCAGCCGGGCACAAAGACGTACTTGGTCTTTTTCTTTCTGGGGGTCTCGGCGGGCTTGTCCGCGCCGGGCACCGTAGTGCAGAAGGCCTCGGAGCTCTCCTTCACCTGACCGGCCTCGCTGGGCTTCAGGGCGTCCAGAGGCACGATGCCGTCGTTCTCCTGAGCGTAGGCCGCCTTCATGGCCTGGAAGTTGCTGCGCAGGTCCAGCTCCTTGGGGCACTTCAGGGTACACTGGCTGCACTCGTTGCAGGAGTAAGCGATCATCCGGTCCATCTTGTCGATGCCCTTCTCCAGGTAGTCCCGGAACAGGGTCTTGGGACATTCGGTGAAGTCGTTGAGCATGATGCACTCCTTCATGCACAGCTTGCACTCGCACTGGCGGCAGCGGTCGGCCTCCCGCTTGGCCTCCTCGTCGGTGTAGCCCAGGGCCACCTCATCAAAGGAGCGGACCCGCTCCTTGGGGTCCAGCTCCCCCATGCCCTGGCGGGTGCCGGTGATCTGGGTCCAGTCGGTGGGCATATCCAGCTTGGTGTCATAGCCCCAGGTGTCCTCCAGCTCCCGGCCCTCGGTGAGACTCTCCCCTCTCAGGTACCGCATCACGGACTGGGCCGCACGGCGGCCGGTGGCCATGGCCTGAATCACGATCACTGTCTCACCGGAGGCGTCGCCGGCCAGGAACACCTTCTCGTTATCGGCGGACTGGAGGGTCAGCTTGTCGCAGACGAAGGTGGTGTTGGGGCGCTGCTCCAGCATCCCCTTGGCGAACTCGCCCTCCACGCCCTGGCCGATGGCGAAGATGATGGTGTCCACCTCCATCTCCACGGTGGCCTCCTCGTCGTAGGAGGGGGCGAAGCGGCCGTCCTTATCAAACATGGACAGGCACTTTTTCAGGGTGACCCCGCTCACCCGGTTGTTCTCATCCACGTGGATGGCCTTGATGGCCTGGGCGTGGTTGAACTTGACGCCCTCATCCAGGGCGCCGCGGATCTCCATGGGGGCGGATGGCATGGCGGCAAAGCTGTCCTCCAGGCAGATGGAATAGACCTTCTCCATTTTGGAGCAGCGCAGGGCGGTGCGGGCGCAGTCCATGGCCACATCGCCGCCGCCCACCACCAGAGCGGCCCTGCCCGCCTTGGCCACGTCGCCGGTGAGGGCGGCCTCCTTCAGGAAGCCGGCGGCGGAGTAGATACCCTCGGCGTCGGAGTGGGCCAGGGAGCGGTCCACACGGCCCTGGTGCTTGCCCACGGCCACCACCACGCTGTCGTACTCCCGGGTCAGCTCCTCCAGGCTCTTGTCCCTGCCGATCTCGCAGTTAAGCTGGAATTTGACCCCCAGCTTGTCCAGGTAGGAGATCTCCCCCTCCAGGATGTCCCGGGGCAGACGGTAGGCGGGGATGCCCACCCGCATCATGCCGCCGCGGACCGGCAGCTTCTCAAACACGGTGACCTCACAGCCCTCCCGGCGCAGATCCAGGGCGGCCTGCATACCGGAGGGGCCGCAGCCGATCACCGCCACCTTCTTGCCGTTGGCGGGGGCGATCTCCAGGTCCCAGTTCTCGGGGTGGTCAAAGTGGTCGGCGGCGTAGCGCTTGAGGGAGGCGATGGCCATGGGGCTGTGGCCCTCGTTCCACTTACATTTCTTCTCGCAGGGGTGGGCGCAGATACGGCCCAGGGTGGCGGGCAGAAAGAGCTTGTCCCGGATGACCTTGATGGCCTCCTCGCCTCTGCCCTCCCGGATCAGCCGGATATACTCCTTGGCGTCCGTGTGCATGGGACATGCGGCAGCACAGGCGGCAGTCTCCTCGCCCATGCAGTTGTCCACGATGCGCTGCATATTGTCCAGAACTTCTTTTTTCAGCATAGAGCTAATCCTCCTCATGGTCCGTAGGGGCCGATATTACTGGTTGGTTTTCTTGTGAAATGCCTTGGGGTCAATGGCGAATACGAACACGCCCAGAACGATGACCAGTCCCCACACAGCCAGGGAGGGCGGAATGGGCGCCTTGAACAGCAGGGCGCTGAAAATGATGGTCCACAGGGCCGCTGTGCTGTTCAGCGCGGTGCCCATGGCGGCTCCGATCAGATCCACCGCCTTATACCAGGCCAGATAGGTGATGGCGCCCAGAATGGCAATGCCGGCGTACTTGAAAATCAGGCCGTGGGACACGATGGCGCCCACCATGGGGTAGCCCTTGACCAGGGGCATCACAATGATGGCGTAGGAGATCATGGAGATGAGGTAGCGCAGACACAGCAGCTGCTGGGGGGTGGCCTCCACGGTGTCCTCTCCCTTGACGTGCTTCATGGCAAAGCCGATGATCACGCCCTCCATGGCCCAGCCCAGCACTGCAACCACCGCAAAGAGCACACCCTTGGAGAAGGTGGCAGGTACGTCGGCGGAGGGGTTGAAGCCCAGCATGAAGGATCCGAAAATGCTGATGGAAATACCGGCAACCGCCCGGGGAGACAGCTTTTCCTTCAGCACAAAGTAGGAGATCAGGGCGCCTACACCGGGATAGATGACCGAAATGCTGGAGGCATAGGGCGCGGAGGCGTACTTGATGCCCAGCAGATAGGCGCTCATGCCGATGGGGGAGCCCACCAGCGCGGCCAGCGCCGTGGCCCGGCCCTTTTTCGTATGGAGCAGGATATTGAAAATCTGACGGAACTGCCTGGTACACATCAAAAAGAGGGCGACCCACACAAAACAGAAGCTCTCATGGAAAAACGCAGTAACCAGAGGGGAGAACTCAAAGCTGAGCTGTGAGATCCCCTGAGACGCGGCGTAGCTCCAGTCCGTAAAAATCGAGTGCAGCCCTGTGCGCCCCATCAGGACGCCGTCCAGGCCCCATACGATACCAACCAGAACACCCAATAGGATGCCTTTTTGCTTCTGTCTGCCGTTAATTTCCATATTATACCACCCTTGTCCGTCTTTGATCCGCCCTTTGACAGGCTGATCCCGCTCCTGCAATTTACCTCTTAATTATGAAAGAAATCCGTCATCTTACAATCCGCATTGCGCTGGGAATAAATTATTTTTATCCTACAAAATGCGGGGCGTTTCTCCCCTTTGTTCGGCAAACTGCCAGGAGTCGCGGACAAGGCCGCTTTTTCCCGTTTTTTTACCGCTTTTCCTCCAGAATTGCCAGCACCATCTGGAGGTAGAGCAGGTACCGGGAGTCGATCCGGTGGTCTAGGCACTCCCAGATATTTTTCATCCGGGAATTCAAAGAGGTCCGGTGGATGCCCAGCTGCTCCGCGGTCTGGCTCATGTTCATGCCACAGCGGAAAAAGGCGTGCAGGGTGTCCAGATAGCTGACGGCATACTGTCTGTCATGCTCGATCAGCCGCTGCATCCCCTGGTCCATCAAAAAATGCTCCGGGAACTCCCCCATGGCCTGGCGGAGCATGTAATCGCCCACATAAGTCCGGAAGAAATACAGGGTCTCCTCCGCCGCCCTGGGATAGCCCTCCTCAAAGGCACAACAGGCCTGGCGGAAGTGGTACCACGCCTTGGGCAGGTCGGTAAAGGGCAGACTGACCCCCGCTTTCAGCTGAAGCTGGCGCAGGACCGTTCCCATCTCCCCATGGATGGTCTCGATGGGCCGGCCGTTTGCCGTCACGTCCACCAGTACCACCAGCACGCCGTCGTTCCAAAAGGCAATGGAGGACGGGATGGCGTTCTCGAAAATGCCGCAGATATACTCCGCATTGATTTTCTGGTTGAGGTAGGACGCCTTCACCTTGTAGCAGACAAAGGTGTCCCCCCGCTTGCCGCCCCATTCCTGCAGCCCCTGATACAGCCGTCCGCCCTCCAGCCGGCCCGTCTGGAAGCCGCTCTCCATCTGGGCCTTGAAGGAATTGCTGTAAAGTCCGGTCAGCATGGACAGATTTTGCAGGGCGTGGCACAGCTTCTTGCTCAGGAATTCAAACAGCACCTCCTCTGTCCCGGAGAAGGGCTTGGCGCTGTGGATCATATACAGGGTCCCCAGGTCAAGGTCCTGCTGGGACAGCTTGGCGATGCGGTCCCGCTTGGGATCATAGAACAGGGCGGCCGCCGAGAGCATCCCTCTGCCGCCAGCGTCTCCTGTTTCCCCGCCCTCCTTGTCCGGCAGGAGGGCGCTCCGCCCCCTCGTCATAAAGGAGCTGCTGTATCCCAGGTACCGCATAGACGTGTCCACCACACACAGGGGGTGGTGGAAAAAGGGCTCGCTGACCTCGATCATGCGGCTGACGCTGCTGTCGTGCTCCAAAATATCCCCCAGCTGCTCCTCCCACAGCGCAAGCCGTGAGAACACATCCTGCAAAAGATTGAGGATACGCATGGGATCCTTCTCCTCGTGAAAGACCAGCACCGGAGCGCAGGGCTCCCCGGTTTCCGGGCCCTGCGTCCAGGTCACCCACAGCACATCCGCAGGCGCCGGCCGCCGCCAGGGTCTGCTGCCATCCGCCGTTAAATAGACCCCTCCTGCCGCCAGCCGCTCCATTGACCCATCATCGAAGCATGGGAATCGCAGGGTCCGCTCCCTCTTTCGTGTGCCCAGCAATGTGACATGGGTCAGGGTACAAACTGCCTCGTACAACATATCAGCATTCAATCTCATTTTAATTTCTCCCAGTTTCAGCAATTAACTCAATATCAATACATTTTAGCATGATCCTCCTCTTTTTTCCAATGTGATCTCATCATTATGGCACAATTCTTGTTCCTTTAAACATCTCAGCCTCCAGGCATAGACCTGCCGCTTATTTCCCTGAACGCACTGTTTCCCTCCCGGTTCACTCCCCCGGCACGGCATCCCGCCGGCATCTCCGGCCGATTTTCCCGTTTAAGCTGTTTCACTATTTTTCGCACAGAAAGCAATTCTGTGATTTAGCATTTTTATCCAATTGACAAAATACCACAAGATATAGTATGCTGTGTCCATCGAGATCATATGACTGACGGAACAAGTGGGATAACCACGTGGAGTATGATCGTAAAAGGCCGACCGTCTGGGCAAGATATTGTCCAGACGGTCGGCCTTTTTCAGCCATATCGGGAGGTTTGATTTATGCGGGAGGGACGGATCCATTCCATCGAATCCATGGGCCTGGTGGACGGCCCCGGCATTCGCACCGTGGTCTTTTTGCAGGGCTGCGGGCTGCGCTGCCAGTACTGCCACAACCCGGACACCTGGGCCGAAACAGGCCCCCGCGTTCAGCGGCTGGGTCCGGAGGCGCTGGTGCGGCGGCTGGCCCGGTTCAAGTCCTACTACGGGGAGACCGGCGGCGTCACCTTCTCCGGCGGAGAACCTCTGCTCCAGCGGGACTTTCTCCTGGAAGTCCTCCCCCTGTGCCGTCAGGCCGGAATCCATATCTGTCTCGATACCGCCGGCTGCGGCGCGGGGGGCTATGAGGAGCTCCTGGCCCTCACTGACCTGGTGCTGTTCGATGTAAAGCACTACACCGACGCGGGCTACCGCAGGGTCACCGGCCGGGACCGGGGGGAATCCCTCCGGTTTCTGGAGACCGCCCAGCGCATGGGAATCCCCCTCTGGGTCCGCCACGTGGTGGTCCCCGGACTGACAGACGGCGAAGAACACCTCCGGGGCCTGCGGGACTACCTCAGGACCCTGAAGCATGTGGAGCGGGTGGAGCTGCTCCCCTACCACACCCTGGGCGTCTCCAAATACGCCGCCCTGGGCATCCCCTACCCCCTGGATGGGGTGTCCCCCATGAAGCCTGAGGAGCTGATCCAATGGCAGCAGATCCTCAATCAGGATCTGGACCGACCCAACAACTGAGACTTCTACAATATCAAGGAGGAGAACACCATGAGCATTGATGTGAATTGCACCGCCTGGCAGGGATTCCGGACCGGGGAATGGCGTCATCTGGTCAACGTGCGAAACTTCATTCAGAAAAACTACACCCCCTACGAGGGTGATGACTCTTTCCTGGCCGGCACCACGGCCCACACCGACAAGGTCTGGGAGAAGTCCCACGACCTGATCCTGGAGGAGCTGCGCAAGGGCATCATCGGCGTGGAGACCGGCGTGCTCTCCGGCATCGACAACTTTGCCCCCGGCTATATCGACCGCGAGAATGAGGTCATCGTGGGTCTCCAGACCGACGCCCCTCTGAAGCGGATCGTCAACCTGTTCGGCGGCATGCGCACCGCCGAGTCCGCCCTGGAGCAGTACGGCTACCAGCTGGACCCCGAGGTGGCACACCACTTCCGCATGTACCGCAAGACCCACAACGACGGTGTGTTTGACGCCTACCCCCAGCGCACCCGGGTGGCCCGCTCCGCCGGTCTGCTCACCGGCCTGCCCGACGCCTACGGCCGGGGCCGCATCGTGGGCGACTACCGCCGCCTGCCCCTGTACGGCACCGACTTCCTCATCGAGGAGAAGAACAAGGATCTGGACCAGCTGGACGGCCCCATGAACGACGAGCGCATCCGCCTGCGGGAGGAGGTCCAGATGCAGATCCGCGCCCTGAAGGAGCTGGCCTCCATGGCCCGGAAGTACGGCTGCGACGTGACCAAGCCCGCCGAGAACGCCCGGGAGGCCGTGCAGAATCTGTACCTGGCCTACCTGGCCGGCGTGAAGGAGAACAACGGCGCCGCCACCTCCCTGGGCCGCACCGCCACCTTCCTGGACATCTACATCCAGCGCGACCTGGACCGGGGCGTCCTCACCGAGCTGGAGGCCCAGGAGCTGGTGGATCAGTTCATCATCAAGCTGCGCCTGGTCCGCCACCTGCGCACCCCCGAGTACAACGAGCTGTTCGGCGGCGACCCCACCTGGATCACCGAGGCCCTGGGCGGCATGGGCGTGGACGGCCGGACCCTGGTCACCCGCACCACCTTCCGCTACCTGCACACCCTGACCAACCTGGGCACCGCCCCCGAGCCCAACATGACCGTGCTGTGGAGCCAGAACCTGCCCAAGAACTTCAAGGCCTACTGCGCCAAGATGAGCATTGACACAGACTCCATCCAGTACGAGAACGACGACCTGATGCGCCCCATGTACGGCGACGACTACTGCATCTCCTGCTGTGTGTCCGCCATGGCCGTGGGCAAGCAGATGCAGTTCTTCGGCGCCCGGGCCAACCTGGCCAAGAGCCTGCTCTACGCCATCAACGGCGGCCTGGACGAGCGCAAGGGCACCCTTGTGGTCCCCGAGATCACCCTGAATCAGGACGAGGTCCTGGACTACCCCAAGGTGCTGGCCAACTATAAAAAGGTGCTGGCCTATGTGGCCGAGCTCTATGTGGATACCATCAACATCATCCACTATATGCACGACAAGTACGCCTACGAGGCCAGCCAGATGGCCCTCCACGACACTCTGGTGGAGCGGCTGGCGGCCTTCGGCGTGGCCGGTCTGTCCATCGCCGCCGACTCCCTCTCCGCCATCAAGTTCGCCAAGGTCCGCCCCATCCGCAACGAGCAGGGCATCGCCGTGGACTTCCAGGTGGAGGGCGAGTTCCCCAAGTACGGCAACGACGACGACCGGGTGGACGACATCGCGGTGGAGATCGTCTCCTACTTCTCCTCCGAGCTGAAAAAGCACCCCCTGTACCGCAACGCCATCCACACCCTGTCCGCCCTGACCATCACCAGCAACGTGATGTACGGCAAAAAGACCGGTACCACCCCTGACGGCCGCAAGGCCGGCGAGCCCTTCGCCCCCGGCGCTAACCCCATGCACGGCCGTGACGAGAACGGTGCCCTGGCCAGCCTGAACTCCGTGGCCAAGATCCCCTACCGGGCGGTCTGCCAGGACGGCGTATCCAACACCTTCTCCATCGTGCCCAACGCCCTGGGCAAGACCGGCGAGGAGCGCATCGGCAACCTGGTCTCCATCCTGGACGGCTACTTTGTCCAGGGCGCACACCACCTGAATGTGAATGTGCTGGACCGCCAGATCCTGCTGGATGCCATGGACCACCCCGAGCAGTACCCCACCCTGACCATCCGTGTGTCCGGCTACGCGGTCAACTTCAGCCGCCTGAGCCGGGAGCAGCAGCTGGAGGTCATCAAGCGCACCTTCCACGAGAGCATGTAAGCTCAAAAAGACAGCCCAAACTACGGCGCTTATAAACACCGCAGGAGTCTTACCTCACAGAAAAAGCGGCCCGGACATTCAGATGTCCGGGCCGCTTCTGTACAGTAAGCCACATACTTGCGCAGAACAGAAGTGCGCCCTTGGCACAGGAGTTTCTGCGCCAAGGCTGAAAGTATATTGCAAGCATTGGAATTTATTAAGCGCTTTCGCGTTCACCTTGCAGCTGTGATCACCTCAGTCCCATGATGAAGGTGGCCAGTGCTAAGATCGAGAGCAGAATCCACCCCAGAGAGCGGCTTTCGAGTGCCCATTCAGAGGGTTCTGCGTGGTCAGCATCTTTTATGCTGAAGGACAGATTCCATCTGAATAATTCGTCTGCATACAAGATCGTCATGGCGGTCAGGCCACAGAAGAACACCCCGACGAACCAAGCAAACCCGACCCCCTTGTGGGTCAGCGCAGGTCCGCTATGGAGCTCATAGATCGTTGTCATAGAGGGGGCCATGGGATCGATCTCATTCCCGTTTCCATCGTATGTCACCTCTGTCCCATCGCCGGATGTCACGACAACATTGAGCGATTCCAAGTTGCCATCCTCGCCGATCAGCCAGTAGGTTTTCCCGCCGTCCACTTTCATTGCACCGCCGCGAAACAGCAGCTTGTCTCCGCTGAGGATCTCAATTCCAGTCGCTGCGGGCTCCTTTGTGGCGGCGTCCGGAGCTTCTCTGACCAGATAAGGTCCATACTGATTTGCTCCATAGGTAAACTGGATCGTGCGATCAGCAAAAACGGTAAAGACAGCATCTTTTCCATGGATTCTCCCTGAGTAGATCGTATTGCCGTTTTCCTGACTGGGAATCAGAATGGTATCCCGGAATAAAAATCCCTTTCGGGAAAGCACATAGGGATAGACTGCTGAAAAAACCAGGATCATGGCCGCCAGTAACAAAAGAATCCCCTTTTGATATTTGTCCAGTGCCTTAAATCGTTTCATTCTGTTACCCCCGTTCTAATCTCTCTGCTTTTGAAGCTGAGGCTCTTCCAGGGAATGTTTTCTGTATTTTATCATTCTTTTCTTCCAAAGTAATTACAATCCAGTCACATTTTCTTTCACTCATCTGTTAGAATGATTCTGATTCATCAACCCCTTTTTGTGTATCATATCACAACGAAAGATACCGCACAAGACGGGCTTTTTTGAATAAAAAACCGGTATCAGGGCCTGATCAGCAGGCTCCTGATACCGGTTTTGATGCTGTTATAAAATCACTGTTTTACAAGCGTCCGTCTTGTGGTGCGGGCTGTTTTTTATCCCTCCAGGAGCCAGTCCAGGTCCAGCTGCCAGGTTTTCAGGGTAATATCCGGCTTGACGCGCTCGCCGTGGAAATCGCTTCCTCCGGTGACGTGCAGATCGTACCGCTTGGCCAGCTCCAGATAGAAGGCCGTCTGCTCCGGCGTATGTCTGGAGTAGTAGCACTCCAGGCCCTCCAGGCCGTCGTCCTTCAGCCGGCCCACCAGGGCCGTCAGGTCGTCGTCCGCCATCCCCACCTGGTAGGGATGGGCCATGGAGACATGGCCGCCATCGGCCCGGATAGCCGCAATGCAGTCCCGGGCAGGGGCCTTGAAGCGCTCGATGCGCTTGTACTCGCTGGTGTCCAGGTAGCGGTCGAAGGCCTCCCGGGTGGTGGCCACATAGCCCCGCTTCACCATGACCTGGGCAAAGTGGGGGCGGGCGATCACGGCCCCGCCGGCCACCTCCTCCACCTCATCCAGAGAGAGCTCCACACCCTTCTCCTTCAAAAAGTCGATGATGCGGTATTTCCTCTCGTTCCGGCTGTCCCGCATGGTCTGGCACAGCTTGGACAGCTGGGGGGCCGACTGGGAAAAGCCGTAGCCCAGCAGGTGGAGGTTCTTGTGCTCCTTGGCCCCCAGCTCCACCCCTCGCAGGACCGTGAGTCCCACGTTTTTCCCCGCTTCGGCGGCTTCCGCCAGGCCGTCCAGGGTGTCGTGGTCCGTCAGGGCCATCACCTGGATTCCCGTCGCTTTGGCCTTCTCCACCAGCTGCGCGGGGGTGTACTGTCCGTCAGATGCGGTGGAGTGGGTGTGCAGATCAGCAATCATCGCTTATATGCTCCTTTCTTGGCTCGCTTGGAAAATGGTTAACCATCCAGCTCCGTAAATACGGTATCGTCCTTCTTCTGCTGGCAGCGGAGCCAATATCCCGCAATCAGAGAGGAGAGCATGGTTGTCAGAATCAGCACGGTGAAAAACTCCACACTGATGATCTGATAGGAGTAGGCCACGGTGGCCAGCACGATCCCGGGGCCGCCGCGGGCATTCATGGTAATGGCCAGGTTCATCATGTTGCGCTTTCTCAGCTTGGTGGGCAGCAGGAACAGGAAGGTTCCCACGCCCTCCAGCAGGAAGGCCACAGCAAAGAAGGCCGCAAAACGCACCAGGGAGAAGTTGTGGATCAGGTTCAGCTGGATGCCGACCAGGGCAAAATAGACTGGTACAAACAGGGAGAAGGAGAAGTCCGACGCCGCCTGCATCCGGCTCTTCGCGGCATCATCCGACTGAGAGATCGCCTTGACGATGTAGCCCACCAGGAAGGCGGAGTACATGATGTTGATGCCCAGCATGCTCATCAGCGCCGTGACAGCCAGCAGCGCAATGAAGCTGATGGTGTAGAAATCCACAGACCTGAGCTTCTTCCGGTAACCATGGAGCCGGTCCGCAAGAAGCTTTGTCACAATGAACATGCCCATGGTGAATACCACCACACCGATCATGTCCAGGAGCCGCAGCTCGCCGGTGGTGGCGATGCGGGTGGCCACATTCAGCAAAATCCACAGGCACAGGTCCTGGAAGGTGGAGACGGTCAGCACCAGATTGGCAAAGGGGGTGTTCATGATGCCCATATCAAAGAAAATCTTGGAGATGACCGGGATGGAGGTGATGGATACGCCAATCACAAAGACCAGCAGGAAGGGCAGTCCCGCTCCTTTCTCCCCGATGAAATGACGCTCAAACATCCCCACAAAGGGCAGGGCCGCCAGCATGGGCAGGACAGTAGACCCGGCAAAGAGGCAGCCGATGGTCTTGCGGTCCTTTTTATCCCACTCAATGGAGGTATTGAAGCCGGAGGAGAACATCAGGAAGGTCAGGCCCAGCTGATAGAATAGGTTCAGTACCTTTCCCTCCTCCGGATAGGCGAGGAAAATGGAGTTCATGGTCTCAGGCCAGAAATGGGCCAGGAAGGTGCCGCCAAAGAGCATTCCGCCCATGATCTCGCCCACGACCTTGGGTGCTTTGATGCGCTCCATGAGCTTTCCGCAGATGTATGCGCCGCACAGCAGAAGCGCCAAAGCCAGGAAGGTAATCCAGATTTCCTGTTCTTTTAAGGTTGGTAAGGTCATTTCTCCGTCTCCCCTTCTGCGATAAAGATTTGCTTACAGGCGCGGATGGCCTCAAAAATCTCCGGTCGCATAAGTCGTCGGTCGGGGATCGTACCGTCATTCAGGCAGGCGCGGATGATGGTTCCGCTGATTTCCACCCGGTCCGTCTCGTAGTGGGCGCAGGAGGAGTCAGAGACCACCATACCGCATTTGTTGCAGTAGTAAGGCTCCCGCAGGAGGAGCAGCTGGATGCCCAGATCATGCTTTTCCCGGAACTCGCGGGCCAGCGCGTGGGCGTCATAGGGGCCGTAGAAGCCCTTCACCCCGGCGTGATCCCGGCCGATGATGAAGTGGGTGCAGCCCAGATTCCGCCGGATAATGGCGTGAAAGACCGCCTCTCTCGGGCCGGCGTAGCGCATCTGGGTCCGCAGCCCGGCCAGATAGACCCGGTCCTTCGGATAAAATTCCTCGATCATGCGGTGATAGCCCGCCATGACGGCCTCCTGGGTGAAGTCGCCGGGCTTTTTCCATCCGGTAATGGGGTTGATAAAGAGTCCGTCGCAGATCTCCAGGCCCACCCGCTGCAAATGCTCGTGGGCGCAGTGGATGGGGTTGCGGGTCTGGAAGCCCACCACGGTTTTCCAGCCCTTTTCCTGAAAAATCGCCTTGGTGTGGGCGGGGGTGAGGGCGTTCTCCAAAAGGCTCTGGTCCAGCAGCCTGACCTGTCCGCCCAGGCGGAAGGGGGAGCGCTCTTTTTCCTTTTTCACGCCGGGGTGGGACAGGCTCCGGGTGCGGAAAACCTGTTCCAGATCGTCGTCGGTCATCTGGAAGGTCCCGCCGGCGGTCAGCTCGGCCACCTCCCGGCCCTGATAGGTCAGTCCGACCCGGTCGCCGGTCCGGACGGCGTCATAGACGGCCCGGTCCACCGGCAGGGTGATGGGCAGGGAAAACACCTGGCCATCGGCCAGCAGGCAGCGGTCCACCACGGAGCGGAAATCCTCCGGCCCCATGAAGCCATCCAGCGGCGCGAAGAGCCCCACGGACAGGTTGATCACGTCCTGAAGCAGCTCCTCGTCCAGCTGGGTGCTCAGTGCATAACTCATAGGGTGATCGTCTCCTTCTCGATGGCGGCGCACATCTGGTCCAGGGTAGCCAGGCACTCGTGGATGCAGTGACCCACGGCGGTCTCCTCAGACATCTGCACACCGTAGACGCCGGAGGTGTAGATGCTGTACAGGGCCTCGATCTCGGCGATGGTGGGGACGGGCTTCTCCTCCATGTGCTTGAGCACCTGGGTAGCCAGGAACACGCGGACGCCGTAGTAGTTGGCCTTTTCCAGGATAAACCGCTGGAAGCGGGGGATATTCTCGATGCCCACGTCGGAGGAGAGGTCGCCGCGGTCCACCAGGATGTAGCGGACCAGGGGCAGGATCTTGTCCAGGCGCTTGACGGCGTCCAGGGTCTCCACCTTGGAGATGATCTGGATGCTGGGGTCCAGGAGGGCCTGGGCCTCCTTCACGTTGTCCTCGGAGCGGACGAAGGACAGGCCCACGAAGGTCAGGTGCTCCTCGTTGGCCAGGGCGATGAGCTGCTTGTCCTTCTCAAAGAGGAAGGGGATGTCCTGATGGATGCCGCGGACATGGACGCCCTTGCCGTTGGTGAGGACGCCGGTGGAGTGGGAGAGGAAGGTGATGCCCTTCTCGTTGGCCTCCACCACCTCCAGCTCAAAAATGCTGTCATTGGCCCAGGCGGTCATGCCGGGCTTCAGGTGGCGGTAAAACTCGGGGTAGTTGAAGTGGTCGGAGGGAATGGTGACCTGCTTGCCCTGCTCCAGCTGCAGCTCACCGATATCCCGGGTGCGCACCTTGTTGCCGGGCAGGTCCATCAGGATGTCGGCGCCGGGGACCTGGGCGCGGATCTCGTGGATGGTCTTTCGGATCTCCTCGGGGGTGCCGTGGGCACCGTTGATGCGGTAAATATACTTGGGATTATGGATCTCAGTCAGGGGCACGGTATGCAACAGGGCGGGACCCACGGTCAAAATGAAACGCTGCATAAAAATTCCTCCTTATTTCTGTTCCAAATACTGTAAAATGGTCTGGAAGGACTCCTCCACCGTCTGCTCGTCCACGGGGATGACCAGGTCGCTGTGGAGGGGCTCGTCAAAGCCGATCTCCTTGCCGATGATCTCGGTTTTGCCCAGATTGTTCTGATACATCTGCTTCACATCGTTTTCGATGCTGCGCTGGAGGTCTTTTTTCAGATAGATCTCGTTGTAGCCGGGGATTTTCGCCCGGGCGAGTTCGCGCAGGTGCTCAAAGGGCGAGATATTGCACACGATGCCGGTGACGCCCACCTTGTCCAGCAGATAGGCGCCCAGGATGATGCGCTTGATGTTGGCCTCCCGGTCGGCCCGGGAGTAGCCCAGATCGCTGTCAAACAGGGAGCGGACCTCGTCCCCGTCCAGCAGATAGACGGGCCTGCCCTGCTCCTGGAAGTGCTGTTCCAGCCTGCGTCCCAGGGTGGTTTTGCCCGCCCCGGAAATTCCGATGAGCCATAAAATCATGCTTCTGCCTCCTTAGTGATACAGGGGCTGCTCCAGCAGGGCCGGGTCCAGCTCCAGGGGAGTCATCATCTGGAGGTACTGGCCCTCCTTGTTGACAAAAGGAAAATTATACAGCAGAATCTTGGCCGCATGCAGTCGGTTGTTCCGCATTTTGGTGTACAGATCGTTCCAAATCGCCTTTTCCACCGGTGCACGTGGGTCTTTGTCCTTATTTTCATCTGTGTCAGCAGCAAATTTGATATCCAGATCCATTCTTTTGACACTGGCGTACAGACTCTTTTTAATATTTCCATCCAGCACATGCATCTCGTCCAGCTTTTTCCGGACCCAGGCCTCGTCCACCGGCTCCCCCTGGTAGTAGTGGAAGTCGTAGCCGTAGGTCTGGTACACATCCCGGTAGAAGTATTCCACCAGGGCGCGGTCAGCGTCGTCGCAATACTCGTCGTAGGTACGGTAGATGGCAGCGGTGGAGAAGCCCAGGTCGTTGCCCTTCATGCTCTCCGGGTTCAGGCCCGTTATACCGGAGCAGTAGGTCATGCTCTCGGTGTAGGGGATGTCCAGGAACTGGGCCAGGGCGGTGAAGGTGGCCGTGGGGTTCAGCTTACCGTCCTCAAAGCGGACCAGGCGGCTGTCCCGGTAGAGCCGGTCCCATGGGTCCACCATAAAGCTGCGGTTCAGCAGTCTGTCGGTCAGCTCGTCACAGATCACCTTGTCCTGATTGCGCTCCGCATTTACCTGGAAGCGGGCAGTGGCCCCATAGCTGCTGGTAGGCCTGCGCATGGGGGTGAAGGTCTTGATGTACTTAAACTCCCTGAACACGCTGGAATTGGCCAGCTCGTCATATTGCTCCGACTCCACCCTGCATCCGTTGGCCTTCCTGTCCAGCGTCAGTGAATACCGCAGATTCAAAAAATGCGGCTGGAGGAGCAGGGCGGGTGCGATCCGGCTCTCAGGGTCCAGCTTGCCTCCAGCTCCCTTGCTTTGGAGGAAGGACCACACCAGGATGTTCTTGTCCGTGGGCTTTTCCCGGCCCCGGAATGCCTTGTACACCGTGGCGTTTTTGTTCCCGCTGAGCAGGGCCTTCCGGTTATCCTCGATCACCTCCATGAGCTTGTCCAGCGTAACCGAGTCCCAGGTCAGCAGATTGGGGTGGCCGTAGAGGATCTCGTTGAAGAAGTCGCCCCCGTTGTGGCTGGACAGCTGGGTGTGCCAGATCAGCCGGGTGATCTCCCCCACCCCCACCGGCTTGAGGGGATACTGGCTGTAGTCGACGCCGTACTCCGCATGGAAGTCGATAGGGTAGCGGCCCACCTCCTTCTCCATCAGAAAGACCAGCTTCTCGTCCTTCAGCAGATAGTAAAAATTCAGCACCTGGAGGTGAGCGCAGAAGGTGGCAAAATCGCTGTAGTGGAGGTAGATGTGGTTCTCCTTAGCCACCCACTCGCTCTTGCGCACATTGTCGTTTAGGTACTCCAGCTGGTACTGGGAGTAGACGTCATCGGCCAGAATGGGCTTGGACAGGTCCCGGAAGAAATAGCGGTCGATCACAGTGTCATTGAAGTTCACATAGCCGCCGAAGCGGTGCTCCGCCGGGTAGAAGGGCACATAGCCCTTGTCATCAAAGGGAAAAAAGAGGATGGGCAGGTCCTCAAAGGCGGGAAAGTCCTTCCGGAAGCAGTAGGGATAGGCGGTCAGGAGCTTCACGTTCTTTTCGTACTGCTTCTTCATTCCCTCCGCATTGGGCAGGTAGAAGGCCTGGGTCATCAGGTCCCAGATCTCCCCCTGGAACAGCCCCCGGTTGAAGAGGGACACAAAGTGGGTGAAGGAGATCCTATAATCCCCCTCAGAGAAGAAAATATAGCTGGCGGCCTCCAGCTCCTCCGCAGGCTCCAGCCCCTCCTGGCCCAGGGCCAGAGTGTAGGCGTCCCGGGCCTCCTCCTGCTGGTTCAGTGCGGCCAGCTTGCGTGCAATTTCCATTGAAGTCATTCTATACACATCCTGTCTGTTGTCGGTGGAATATCTGCTTTCCCAAGGAAACCATCCGTCATTTGCTTGGGAAAAAAGATTTCGTCATAGCGTACCATTCGGCTTCAAAAAAAGGGGGACGGGCAACTGCCCGTCCCCCTTGTGCGGTTTATGAAGTTCAGAAGCTCCAAACAGCTTACTGCAGCAGCTGCAGCACGCCCTGGGGCAGCTGGTTGGCCTGCGCCAGCATGGCCTGAGAAGCCTGGACCAGGATGCTGTTCTTGGTGTACTTGGTCATCTCGTCGGCCACGTCGGTGTCGCGGATGGTGGACTCGGCGTCCTGGATGTTCTCCTTCATCACGGACAGGTTGTTGTGGGTGTGCTCCAGACGGTTCTGGATGGCGCCCAGGTCACCACGGGTGGAGGAGACCTTGTTGATGGCGTCGTTGATCTTCTCGATGGCGGCAGCAGCGCCCTCCTGGGTGCCGATGTTCAGATCGCCGATGCCCAGAGCGTCGGCGTGCATGTCACCCACGGACACGGTCATCTGGTTGTACTCGTCAGCAGTGTCGCCGATCTGCAGCTTCAGGCCGCCGGTCAGGCCGGTGAAGTCCTTGTCGTTGAAGGTCAGCTTGCCGGTGGCCTTGTCGAAGGAGTGGGTCACGCCGTCGGCAGTCAGGGCCTTGGACAGGTTCTCCATGGTGTCCTTGGCATTGGCGCCCAGGGCGATGGCCTTGTGGCCGGAACCCACGGACTTGGAGATGTCGTCGGTGAACTCATAGGTCTTGCCGTTGACGGTGATGGTGTCGCCGGCCTTCAGGTTGGTGCCGTCCTTCAGCTCCACGGTCTTGCCCTCGTAGCTGCCGGCGGTCTGCTGGATGGCCTGAGTAGAGGCAGTATCGGAGAGCTTCATGCCGGTGAACACGCCGGCGCCGTCGCCGGTGCCCCGGGCGGTGATGGTCAGCTTATTACCCTGTGCCTGGATGTCGAACAGCTTGACCAGGTCAGCGTCGTCCTTCAGGGCGTTGTAGATGGCAGTAGCTCCAGCCGTAGCGTCTGCAGTAGCAGGCGTATAGCTCAGGGTCTTGGACTGGGCCTTGCCGTTCTCGTCCACATAGTTGAAGGTCAGGGTCTGGGGGTTTTTAGTTGCACCACCGATGGTGATCTCAGTCTTCTGCTTGGTGGCCTCCTGCTTGGTGATGAGGACGTTGTCGGAGCTGGCCTTCACCTGAGAGCCGCCCTGCTTCTCGCTGATCTTGCTCATGTCGGTGAACAGCAGCTTGGTGTTGCTGTTCTTGCTGACCTCGACCTCGAAGCCGTCCTTCTTCAGCTGGGCCACCAGGTTCTTCACAGAGCCTGCAGTGTCAGTGCCCAGGGTGATGCCGATCGCACCGGTGGTGGTGGGCTTGTTACCAGCATCCACGAACTCGTAGACAGTGTCGCCCACCGTGACTTTATTGCCTGCGGTAATGGCCTGACCATTAAAGTCCATGGCGAAGCCGGCAGACTCGGCCTTGGTGGACGCCACGTCCTCCGCCTTGAAGGGAGCCTTCTTGAGCGCTTCAAGGGCCGCATTCGAATCAGAACCCTTTGCAGCCTTCAGAGACACCAGGTCGGCGCCGCTGTTGGGGTCCTTGGCCTCGATGGAGATACCCTGATCATTATTGCCACCTGCAGAGGACACGCCGGTGATGTCGAACAGCTCCCGGAACTCGGCCAGATCCTCGGCACTGCCGCCTGTAGGGGCCAGACCCAGGCCATTGGTGTTGCCGTTCAGGGCGTTGGCAATGCTTTTGCCGTTAGCGGCGTCCACACCGGAATTCTTGGTCTCCACCAGAGTAATGGTCTTGGTCTCGCCCTTGGAATTGCGGAAGGTGATCTCAAAGGCATCAATCTTGGTGTTATCAGCCAGACCGCTACTCTTAGCGTTAAAGATGTGGTCGGCAGGCTGGGCATCCACGCGACCGGAAGTCACACCAGCTACGTCGGTCGTAATGTTCATCAGCTGAGTGCCGACGGTGCTGTTCTGGCCGTTCGCCAGGGAGCCGTCCATCAGCTTCTGGCCGTTGAAGTTGGCGGAGTCAGCGATACGGTTGATCTCGGCCTTCAGGGACTCGACCTCCTTCTGCAGGTTGGCACGGTCGACGGGGTTGTCATAGGTGCCGTTGGCAGACT
>JAHHSD010000011.1 GCA_020025425.1 Oscillospiraceae bacterium | reverse complement strand
ACCCGGAAGATCACACTTCAGAACCTGAATATGAACGTGAACTACACGTCTGCGATCCATGTGGGCAGCGACAAGGCCGGAGCCAAGGTGACGTTGGACATCCCCGACGGGACCACCAGCAAGATCCTCGGTTATGCCGGTACAGGCATCGTTGTGGACAAGAACTCCGAGCTGATCCTGACCGGCGGCGGCCGTATGGACATCAACCTGGAGCGAAAAGACGGCTATACAATAGGTATCGGCGGCCACTATACTTCGTATGACGAGCATTACGGCTCTACGGGAGATCTCAGCACCTCCCACGGCACCATTAAGGTGAATATGGAGCCCCAGAGCCAGCTGAACATCAATGCTTCGGTCGGCCTGGGCCTGGTGGCTGCGGGTGAATCGAATCCCATCCACCTGATGAGCGGCAGAATGAAGCTGCAGAGCATCGGACATGAAGGAAGCAAGCTGCTCGGCGCCATTCAGTTCTACCCCGCCAAGGGGAGCTTGATCACGGTGGAGCCTGGGTTCGATCTGACTGCGATCTCGTGCGACAGCTCCTCCCTGCTGTCTCCGGCCCAGGGCGGCATGTCCGGCATCTTTAAGGAGAACGAGAGCGTGATGTTCTGGGGTAGCCTGAGCCCCTTCCAAAATGAACTGGCAAACGACATCGTTCTGTCCAACGGCAAGGAGCAGGTGAAGGTCGAGTTTGCCTTCCCCGTGACCTATGTGCATGGTAACAGCATTTATGTGCTGCGCACCGTGCCCAAGGAAGGCAGCTACAACGTCAAGGTGGGCAACAACTACTGGAACGTGAGCGGCAGACCCACAGAGACCTTCCAGCACCTGAAGGCAGGCGCAAACAACAACAACACCGCCCAATACTGGGTCCCCGGCCAGCGTGATTCCCAGATGGTGGACCTGACCAACGGCCATCTGGAGATCCAGGTCAAGGATGACGGGATTCAGTGGAGACAGGGTCCCGATGAGACTAAGATGTCTGAGTACGAGTGGAGACAGGCACAGAGCGACACCAAATTCTCCATCCGGCACAGACGGGCGGACGGCGCGGATACGCCGACCCACTACACCGTCAATGTGACCCAGGACCCCGCGATGAAGACCCGGGCGGCGGCCAGCAGCATCACACTGAACTTCTACGAGGGCGTTAATATTGACGCCAGCGGGAATCAGCTGCGGACCATCCCGGTGGACGCCAGTAAGTATGACGGCAATATCGTCATTCAGACCGGTGAGAGTGCCAACAAGCACATTACCCTGCGTGCGGGCGGCACCAGCTCGGCCATTGACGTCAAGGGCAACCTGACCCTGGAGCATCTCCATACCCAGGTTGTCCGGTTCTACGGTCGTCACCCCGACCGCCAGGCCGTCCACGCCGGTAAGATCACGCTGAACGGTGCTGTGGGCCTGAAGGGCGGTCTGTTCCAGGGCACCCTGGAGCAGGCGATCCCCACGGAAGGCCAGAAGCTCTGGATTGCTGAGCGCGTCAGCAAAGAGCTTACCTATGTGGAGCCTGTTTATTCCAGCGATGGCAGCTTTGGAATCGAGATGGACATGCACAGCGGCGAGACCGCCTTCGGCGTCATCACCCACGATATTCAGTCTACCTATGCCAAGGACAACAGCCAGGGCGCCATGCGAGTCTATCAGGAGGACAAGAGCACCTACTACGAGGAAAAGACGGGCGGAAAGTGCTACTTCCGCTGGTGGACCCCTGACATGACGAATGTGGCAGTGGGCGATCAGCGCTATCTGGCGGTGGAGAAGCTGAAGCCCCACACCCCCAGCACTGTGCTGGACCTGCGTATGGGCCACATCCAGCTGACCAAGGGCGGTTACCGGCAGAGCATCACTCTGGAGGGGCTCAAGACTGCTCCTGTCCAGCCTGTGACCGGAACGGACTTCACCCTGGTCTACCCCGAGGCTGACGACGCGTTCCGTTACGGCCTGTCCGCCAAGGACATGGACCAGATGGCCACCGTCACCGTGGGCCAGGTGGGCAAGGAGACCAAGTTTGAGCTCAATCGCTACGCCATCTCCCCCATCCATGTGTACCCCACCGGCCAGCTGAAGCTGGTCCTGGTTGACGGCAGCACCACACAAATGCTGCATGGGTCGCAGAAAATCAGTGGTTATCTCTACTACGCACCCACGCCCATTCGCGTGGACAGCGGTGCAAAGCTGACCATTGACGGCCAGACGCAAAACACCGGCGTTCTCCAGGTCAACAACCACAGGCCGGGAGACAGTGATGGCTACAAGGAGCAGAACACCAAAATTTATGGTGCGGCGGCCGCCATCGGCAGCGACCTGCGCGAGCAGCTGCAGGTAAGCACGGATCCCGCGAAACGGACCAAAATTGAGATCCTCGGCGGCGTCATCAAGCCTATGGATACCGGCAGCGACTATTATGGAAAAGGTCTGTCCATTGCCCTGTTTGACGGTACGATCCACATTGGAGACAATGCCGACGTCACCGCAGTTGTGGGAAGCAAAGAGCTAAAGACGTTCCCCACCAGCATGTCGGCCGCCATCGGCTCCGCCTCCGTGTGCCTGGCCTCTGATAAGGGCAACGGCGCCGTCACCGGCCGTAAGGTAAGCGTTCTGATCGACGGCGATGCCAAGGTCAACGCCACCACCATGGGCCAGGGTGCCGCCATCGGCGAGGCCTACACCGGCGGTACGCACAGCAACTCCAACAGTGTGACATACAGCGAGACCATCAATGCGGCCGTGGTGGACGTCACCATTGAAGGAAACAGCCAAGTGACGGCCGTCTCCAACAAGAACTACGACAACAGCTACTTCGAAGGCGCAGCCATCGGCGGCGCTGGAAACAGCCATGTGGACCTGGGCAAGATCACCATTGGCGGTAACGCCGTGGTGGAGGCCCGCATTGACGCCAGCGGCACCAGCAGTATGTACAGAGGCAGCGTCATCGGTACCGGCGGACGCAACGATCGGGGCATCGGCTGGACCGGCGGTCTGGAAATCAAGGAGCAGGCCCAGGTAACTGCCACAGGTTACTGCACCGCAGCACCGGTGATCGGCGTTGAAGGAGGCTACTACAACCAGGATAAGAACACCTCGAAGATGGGCGATGTGACCATCAAGGGAACGCCCAACGTCACGGTGAAGTACGGCACCGGCGCGGCCATTACGGCCCCCGGCCTGGGCGTGAGCGATCAGTATGGAAAGACCAGCATGGGCAACGTCCTGATCGACACTGCGAAGGGCAGCCTGGTCAGTATCCAGGGCGGTATCGGCTCCACTGCAAAATCCATGGGTACCTTCACCAAGCGCGGCGAGGGCGAGCTGGTTGTGGACGCCAGCCGCGGCGCGCTGGGTATTGGCTGGTCCAGAAACGGAAATGTGGGCGCAGCCATCGGGGATATCCGCCTGGAGGGCGGCAAGATCACCGTGACCAGCGCCCAGGGCGACTACGCCATCGGCCGCGGTTACAGCAAACACGGCACCGCACCCAGAATCTCCGTGACAGACGGTGTGGAGCTGCTGGTCCTGGGCGGCAAGATCGGTGCCCTGGACGTGGGCGGCGACATTGATTCGCTGGATCCCCCCATCGGAAAGGGCGATAAGGCCACCGTATTCATGGGCGACTTCCGGGAGAACCATTCCGGTCAGTTCCTGATCTTTGACGTGAGCAAGGTTCCCGCGCCCGATCAGGCGATGCTGACCCTGCCCGGCAGCCAGGCCAAGGGCTTTGCAATCACCCTGCCCGGCCAGAAGCTCCCCGTCAATTTGGCGGTGTATGCCGGCCAGGGCGGCGGAATCTACACCGACGAGCGCTTTATGACCGTGTTCCATGTGATCCCCAACCAGCTGACCCAGGTCCACAAGCTGTTCCTGGAGTCTGCCCAGCCCGGCGTCATTGATCTGAACCGCGGCTTTGTGGAGATCAACGGAACTGGCTGGCGCCAGAGCGTGGACGCCACCTTCTCCGGCGGAAAGCAGGGCTTCACCCAGTACAGCGGCCACTATACCATTAAAAATGGTAAGCTGGGCCACAACATCAAGATCGGCAACATGACCCACAACAATGAGAATGGGCAGTCTGTGGACAGCGCAGTCAGCATCACGCTGGATAATGTTTCCATTGACGACCTCAACAATCCTGTGGACAACAAGTGCCCCATCATCATTGATGATCCCAGCGGCCGGCCCCTGAGCATCAACATCAAGAGCGGCAGCAGGACCACCCTGGTTGCCGGTGACGGACAGCCCACCATGCGGGTTGACCAGGGCAAGGTGACACTCAACGGTGAAAATGCCACCAACAGCGTGCTGATGGCGACTGCGGCCCCCGAGCAGCCCGTGTTCCAGGTGGGCCGGGATGCTGACGGCAAGGCTACCCTGCATCTGGGCAGCAAGCTGAGACTCCAGGGCTTTTTCCAGAAGATCAGCCACAATGAGCCCGCGAATCAGAAGCGCACAAGCATCCCCGGTATCCAGACCGGCGCCACCGGCAGCTACACCGTGGAGAGCGGCAAGAGCCTGCTGGACGGCACCTTCAAGGACGGCCTGTTCCAGCAGGGCAGCGGCAAGAAGCTGTCTCAGCGGTTCAGCGTCCGCGGCAATGTGACCGGCGCCACGGATTACCTGAGCATAGAGATGCCGGTGGATTACAACGGCTTCCTGTTCCTGGTCAATCCCGGCAGCTACCGGGTCAGCCTGGACAGAGACCGCTGGTACTACTATCAGGATGCGGACACCGGCAAAAAGACCGTATTCCCCGTGGTGGCCTCTGCGGCCGATCCCGGCTCTACTACCTATCTGAACAACCTGGTCACCTCTGAGGAGGGCATCGGCGTTGTGGATATCAGCCACGGCTATATCCAGGTGAGCGCCAGCGGCTACCGCCAGAGCGTCAACCCCGACTTTATGGAGGACGGCAAGGCGGTGGCCTGGATCCCCAACAAGAAGGGCGGAACCGGCAGCGACGCCAGCTACAATCGCCCCCTGATCGTACACCAGAAGGATCTGAATACCCCCTCCCCGTACACCATCATGGTGGACGGTCCCGGCTGGGACATCCAGTTCCCCGACGGTCTGAACGTGAGCACCAAGGACTCCCACACCACCAGCACCACTGCCAAGGTGGTGGATCAGGTCTATATCCCCATCCAGGTCAATGCGGGCAGCAACGCCTATGACTATACCCGCACCACCCTGACCATCCCCACCGGCAAGACGGTTAAGCTTGCGGCCTATGGAGACAAGAACGCCCTTGAGCTGACCAGCCACTACTATCTCGCCATTGGCGGCGGCGGCTCCCTGGAGCTGGATGCCCCCGGCAGCGGCAGCGGCATCGGCGGCAAGAACAGGAACGGCTATGGCTATATCTACATGATGGACGACACCACCCAGCTGAAGGCATTCAGCAAGAATGGCAAGGCCATGAATGTGTATTATACCTACATCCTTCCTGCCAATCAGGGCGGTACCGCAACGCACAATGCCTTCTTCAACGGCGTCTTTGCCGAGGCAAGAAGTGCAGCTGAGACAGAGAAATTCCAGCTCTCCGGTGGTGAAAAAGACACCAGCTGGACCTTCACGATGCCCACCGGCTACCGGGGCTTTGCCACCCGTGTGACACCCGGCAACGCCTACCATGTAATTGACCTGAACAAAAATTCCGGCAAGTATTACACTGCGGGTATCGGAGGCGACAGCAGCTTCTCTGTCACAAGCAATGTGACACTCAAGGAGAATCTGACCCTGTCTCAGCTGGGCCTGGACATCCTGGATCTGGCCCGAGGCTATATTGAGATCCGGAAGGACGGCTACCGCCAGAGCACCGATCCCAAGATGGTCAACGTGGACAGCGGCGGCGCACCCTGGGTGCAGTATGAGGGCGCCCTGACTGTGATCCAGAGCAATGCAGCCAGCTACGCAGTCCCCTATAACATCACCATCTCCGGTGATCAAGATCGGACCCTCACGCTGAAGGACGGCATCAACGTCAACAGCGCGGTGCCCGGACAGGTCATTGTAGATGCCGGCAAGCTGACGGGTAAGCTGACCCTGACGCTGTCCGGAGACGTCAAGCTGAAGCAGAGCGGCAAGGCCAACATGCCTGCCATTCTGGCCCCCAAGGGACTGGCTGTGGAGAGCAACAGCAGTGCCGTGCTGGAGGTCCAGGGCGGCCAGGGAAATCCGGGCATCAAGGTCACCGGAAACGCCAGCTTTGCTGAAACGGTTACCGTAAAGGGCCAGGGCGGCACGGACAGCGCCGCTGTAGATGCGACCGAAGCTCTGACCATTCTGGGCCAGGTGGATGCCCGGGGCGGCAGCAATGCCCCTGCCGTGCAGGCGGACACCATCTATTTCCCCGGCTCCCTGCCCGTGGTGCTCACCGGCGGTGAGACCACCACAGATCAGACTCCCGCCCCTGCACTCTCCGCCAAGACCTCGCTGACCATCGGCCAGAACACCCCGGTCACGGCCTATGTGAGCGAGCCTCTGCTGAAGAATGAGACAGCAGCCGCCGGCAAAAAGTATGTATTCCGCATTGGTGATCCCGGCACCCCCGGTGCCTGGAAGGAGTGGACGGGAGATCGTCAGTTCTTTGACGGATCCTTTGCCACACCCGCGCCCAGCGGTGATTTCACCCTGGATTTGGTCACCGGCCAGAATCAGAGCGACGCCGCCGTGACCCTGCGTATGCCTCAGCGGACTGACGGCAAGAACTACCAGCGCTTCGTCCAGACCGTGTCTGCCGGCACCTATCAGGTGACCCAGAGAGACTCCACCTACATGGACGACGAGCAAAAGGAGCAGTTTGTTGTTGGCGGAAACGACAGCAAGAGCCGGACAGGCCTGAAGCTGGCCAGCAAGCTGGTCAGCGGCGTGGTCTATCTGGATCGGGACGGCGATGACCGCTGGAAGCAGCTGCCCAATGAGAAGGACGGCGGCGATGTTCCCATCGAGGGAGTGACCGTCCAGTTGATCGATAAGACGAATGACAAGGTAGTCGCAACCGCTCAGACCACCGCCGACGGCGTGTTTATCCTGAAGCCTGATGCCATCGGCAACAACTTTGTGCTGAAGATTGCGGGTACCGCAAATCAGGAGTCCGTTAACGACAAGGATGTCGGTTATCCCTTGATCTTTACCCAGACCCTGGGCGACAGCGGACTGAGCATTACCGCGCCCGCGGATTGGACCAGTGATGTGGAGACGACCGCCTTCTCCCTGGTCGGCAGTGCCAAGGAGGGCGTGAACATCGGCTATCGCCATAAGATCGGCATGACTGTGGCCTACGAGGGCAGCAGCTACCCGGCCAGCGAGAATCCTGTCGATCCGGCCATGAATGTCTCCACCCGCGTGGGACAAAAGACCGTGCTGGAGACCACCTTCTCCCCCGCCTATCTGGCATACACCAGACCCACCCTGACCCCCTCGGTCAACATCCCCCAGGGCTCCGGCTTTGTGACCAACAGCTCCCGCGGCGGAATCGTGACCCTGAAGGGCGAGAAGGTCAGCGACCAGGCCATGGACATGACCCTGAGTGTGGACAACGGCTTTGGTACGACCATCTCCGTGAAGGGAACCGTGCGTGTGATGGGCAATGCCGCCAGCGTCACCTTCCCCGGCCAGCCCAACCGCCTGCAGCACACCACCATGAACTTCGAGCAGCTGGTGGGCGGAAGCATCGTGCTGTACAACCTGCCTGATGCAGAGACGGATGCGGTCAAGAAGGAGCTGCAGAAAAACGCCACCGTTCAGAAGTGGAACCCGGATACCAGGCAGTGGGAGGACCACGCCGCCATGAACGGCGTCAGCCAAGGCAATGTTACGCTGACTGATACCGGCAAATTCCGTGTGGTCACCTATGCCCAGGCCAAGAGCGGCGAATATGTGACCAATAAGGACGGCGGATACGAGACCATCAATGGCAATTCCTACTGCGTCACCTACGAATTCCTGGTTCACGGCGCACCTGAGATGGTGTTCAAGAACCCCTACCACGTCCGCGTGGGACAGGTCTTTGACCCCACCAAGGAGGCCGATCAGGTCATCCCGCTGCTGACCACCCACCAGCACATCTATCCGCAGGAGGATGGAACGCTTAACATTGTCAAAGAGGTGTTCACCGGCAGCAAGGGCCTGGATGAGAGCCAGAAGCAGCAGATCAAGGACAAGCTGCCCGACGGATATCAGGACGCTGTGATCGACAAGCATGGTATTACGCTGGATCTGATCGGCTATGCCAAGTACACCGGCGCAGGTCAGGTTGAGAATACGGTCACACCCGCTATGCCCAACCAGCCCGGCAAGTACCAGATCGTGTACAAGTGGACCTCCAAGCAGGGCATGAGCCACATGCTCTACCAGGATATGTATCTCCACGGCAGTCCTCGGCTTGAGGGCAACAGAGCACTCCAGCTCACTCAGAAGCTGGGCAATGATGGCACACCGGATGAGCAGGCCTACTACACCTGGGAGGAGCTGCTGCGAGCCAACGAAGCCAGCAATGATTATATCTTCATGCCGGATCTGGTCCATATCGCAGAGGACGGCAGCGAGATTCGCTACACAAACGATAGCATCAAGACTCCGTTGGATACAGCTGATAAGCCCATCAACTTTACCATCAAGGAGGATCCGCGCTCCCACATCTTCGTCAAGAGCGTGACCGATCAGGATGGTGCTGTGATTCAGGGCGATGCATTGGAGAAAGGCATTCCCAACAGGCTGGGCACCTATCGGGTGACCATGGTGTTCCGGGATACTTTGGACAATCTGGGCAAGCAGGATGCCACCGGTTGGGAGACCAACAAGCGCTATGCCTACGATGAGACCAAGGAGATTGGCCATTTCGAAAGAGATTTCGTCATTCGCGTGAACGAAAAGGGAGCCGCCAGTCTGCCCCAGCCTCCCGACGCCAGCAGACTGAGCACCTCCTTCGTGGTGGGCGACAATGTCTGGTTCAAACCGACCACCAACTACCAGGAAGGTGACCTGGAGCTGCGTGACATGAACAATCTGGCCGCCAACGGAAAGGTCTATTACACCCACGCCAATGAGGGCGATGCCGGTGCCATCAATATCATGGAGCTGTTCCGCCAGATCGCTGCGGCTGCTGTGATTGATGATGACCTGGATGGCTATCTGAAGGGGAACCATACCCAGGAGGAGAAGCAGGCGGCACTTCAGGCCTACATCCAAAATATCGAGTTCTCCGCCCTGACCTGGAGCGGCAATGGCACCACAGAGAGCACCAAGGGCGACAACAAGGAGATTTGGATGGGCAACGGCACCGATGCTACCCATGTTACTGTGGGCAGCAAGCAGGTACCTGTTGTCACAAAGGTCCCGGGTTACTACAACCTGGAGGTCAAAATCAAAGACTTCACCGATAAGGGCGCAATCGACCATGCCCAGTGGGTCACCGGAAACGTGCATCTCTATGTGTACGGTCAGCTGCGCTTCCAGGGAATGGATTTGGTTAAAAGTCTGCATGTGCCCATGGCGAACCACCCCGGCAGCAACCATGTGACCGCCGTCTATCAGGATGCGGTTACCCGCACTGATAAGGAGGCCAGAGTGACCACCAAGATCCCCGCCCTGGGTGAGGATCAGATCGCTAAACCCGGCCTGCAGATGGAAGTCAGCGCCACCTACCCCCTGACATTCCGCACTGCTCTGCCCACTGCACAGTCCAGAACTGTGACGAAGCAGGTCCCCATCTATGTGAACAGCAGAGTGGAGATCAAGGGCATCAATGCCAACACCACGAGCTATGCCACTGTGGGCGACCAGCTGGATCTGACTAAGCTGGGCGCGGCAGCCGGCGAAAGCATCCGCGGCGAGATGGACCAGAAGTGGCAGTCGGACGCTGTTTGGGTGCCCAAGAACGACCTGCCCGTCTCTGTTGCCATCGACGGCAGACCGGTTCCGAATCCGGAGAGCGCCCTGGCGATCACCGGCAAGCACGAGCTGATCTACACCGCAGAGGACGAGCCCGGCAAGTACTGCACTGTGGACAACAAGGCAGAGCTCAAGGCCGCTCTGGTGGTGGACGGCAAGGTCCAGATCAGCTTCCAGAACGCCAACGTCAAGCCTGCGGCCCAGGACAATCAGTATGAGGTCAATCTGGACAGCAAGCTGAAGGACCAGGACGTGGACACCATCGTCAAGGCACTTGGCCCCATCGCCAACTACATTGACGGTGAGACCATGAGCATGGGCCAGGCCCAGATCACACCGCAGTATGACGCGGCCCAGAACACCATCACCTTCAACGCGCAGGGACGCGCCCCCAGCAACAAGGCTGCCGCCACAGTTACCATCAACTGGGTGGATGGCCCCGTGGTCGTGATCACACTGAAGGACAAGAGCACAGGTGCGGCCATTACCGGCACCGACGTTCAGAATCCCATCGAGGTTGCCACCGGTCTGAAGGTGGGCGACAGCTTCACCTACTTTGCTCCCGCCGTCAAGGGCTACGAGCTGGCCAAGGACGAGGACGCCAGCAAGACCATCGCCAGCCTGAAGGCCGGCAAGGACAATGTGCTTACCTTCAACTACACCCGCGTCTCCGGCGGCGGCGGACACAGCCTGACCTTCCTGAAGGGCGAGGGCGGCAGCATCACAGCCGCAAATGCCAATGACAAGATCATCAAGGGCGACGGCGATGTGACCGCAGCTGTTGTGATCCAGGGCATTGGCGACCAGAAGTCTCTGGCTGACTTCGGAAAGCTGCTGCCCACCACGCAGGCAGATCAGGGTAAGCAGTTCGCCGGCTGGGTGGACGTGAACACCGGCAAGGTGTATCGTGCCAACGAGCTGGAGAAGCTCCGCAATGAGGCTGTTACAGAGGACCGCACCCTGCTGTCCGTCTTTACCGACGATGGCACCATGAAGGACCCTGTGGCGATCACCTTTAAGGTGGAGGGCGCAGGTACCTTCGCACAGGGCAGCGTGGCCCCCAAGATCCTGTATATCCCCGAGGGACAGCTGCTGGGCGCCCAGGTGCCCACAGTGACCCCCCTGCCCCAGCACGTCCACATCGGCTGGTGGAATAAAGACGGACAAAAGGTGAACAGCATCGCGGATCAGCCCGCCGCACAGGGCGATGTGTACACCGCCCGCTGCGGCGAGGACTACAACGGCAACGGCACGGATGACGCCGAGGAGGAGAAATTCACCGTTACCTTCGTGGCCCAGGAGGCCGATGTGACCATCACCCCCAGCCAGTACATGGGCATCGTGAGCGGCGCAAGCCTGAACGGCTACCGAAAGGCAGAGCCCAAGCTCGCAACGACGCACAAGCTGGCCTACTGGTATGACATCACCACCGACCCCAGTGTAACGGCAAACCAGCTGACCACCCAGCAGATGATGGATGCCAAGATCACCAAGGACACCACCTTTGTGGCGGCATTCGAGACGGTTGGAGCTTGGCAGCTCATTACCTTTACGCATGGTACCGGCGGAAGCCTGAAGGGACAGACCGAGGTCTATGCCCAGTCCGGCAAGCCGCTGGGTGCCCTGGTTCCCACTCCCCTCCCCGATAAGGACAAGCTGTTCTGGCGCTGGCACGAGGGCGACAACGCCCAGGGCGCCGTGGTGGAGAACCTGGCACAGCGTGTGGTGGGCAATCAGGCAGAGAGCTTCTATGCAACCTTTGCCGACATTGACACCATCCTGCAAAACAAGTTCATCACCATTACCGTGGTGGGCCAGGAGAAGGGTGCAGCGGGCAAGGAGCTCTACCGCTATGAGATGAAGGTGGAGAAGTCCGTTGTGGATGATCCTGTCATCAAGGCCAATGATGTGCCCGGCTATGCCCTGGTGATCGACGAGATCAATGCGGGCGGTGCAGGCGCAGCGGTTGGAGCCGATGGCTCTGTGACCATCCAGGACCGGAGTACAGACCGCACCATCACCTTTGTCCACAGCAGCCAGGAGCGGACCATCACCATCAAGGCGGTGGACGAGCATGGTGTGGAGCTCTTGGGCGTGACCGGCGACACCACCTTCACCCGGAAGGGCCTGGTGGGCGAAACCATCACCATCACTGCCCCCACCTACGAGGGCTATGTGCTTGTTGATTCCAACAAGCGGGTCCAGAACTATGAGGTGAAGGAACAGAACAGTGAGATCCATATCGAGTATCGGAAGATCACCAGCCCTGTGGTGATCCGGATGTACGAGACCACCGATCAGGTGAATCCCGACACAAGCAACTCCAAGCTGATCGGCATGGCGGAAGGAACTGGTACAGCCGGCGATACCGTCACCATCACGGCGCCTGCCGTGCCCAACTACACCGTAGTGGGCGGCGATCAGAAGGAAGTAGCGATCCCGCAGGATGCAAGCAATACCAAGCCGGTATATGTGGATTTCTTCTACATCCGGGAGAAGGGCACTGTGACCATCCGCTTCTATAAGGATGGCACCACAGAAGCGGTCAAGGCGGAGGAGATTGTAACTGATCTGCCCGTGGGCGAGGCCTATAAGGCCGTGGCCCCCACCATCCCCAACTGGACCATCGTGGGAGACAGCAGCCAGACCCATGTGGTCACCAAGGATGGCCCCAATACCATTACCTTCTACTATGAGGAGAACAAGCAGATTCCCGTGACCGTGCTCCATAAGCTGGAGAGCGGAGAGGAGCTGTCCAAGGACATCCTCTCTGTGGCCGAGGGCACCGTGGTGTCTGCCACGGCCAAGACCGACCTGAAGGGCTACACCCTGAAGCAGGGCGAGACTGCTGCCAAGACCCTGAAGGCGGCTGCAAACGGTCAGAATGAGATCACCTTTACCTATGTGCTCACCGGCTCCATCATCACCGTGCAGACCCAGCTGGACGACCAGCCGGCCACCACGGTGAAGAAGGTGGTCAAGGCGATGGGTGAGGACGAGAGCATCCTGCCTCCCTACATCCCCGGCTATGTGCTGGTGGGCTACACCCTCAACGGCAGCCGGACCGATGTGGATCCCAAGCAGAACAACGTGAAGGTTACCGTGAGCGCAAATACGCCCCAGCAGACCCTGATCTTCCACTACAAGCCCTTTGACGAAGTGATCAAGGGCGAGGTGGTCACCATCACCGTGACCGACCAGGTCCTGGGCGGAAAGGTGCTGAACACCTGGACGCAGAAGGCGCAGAAGAGCGACGCATCCGCGTCTGTTCTGGCCAAGACCTATCCCGGCTACGAGCTGGTAAAGGTGTCTGTGGACGGCGCAGCTGAGCAGGACCCCGCAGCTGTTGTGGGCGGCAAGGGTGTTGTGATTGATCCTCTGGACGCCAAAGACCACAAGGTAGTGTTCTACTACAAGGAGAAGGCGGCCCAGGGCACCGTGAATGTGACCTTTGTGGGCGACTCCAGAGCTGAGGCTCTGACCGGACAGACCGAGTTCCAGGTGAACAAGGGCGCGACCCTGGTCAGCCACGGCTACCAGGCCCCCGCTGTCACCGGAAAGACGGAGGCCGGAACCAAGTACGTCTTTGCCGGATGGCTGGATGTCAGCGACGGAACCCTGTATGAGGACCCGGATGCAGTAAATGAACTGGCTCTGAGCAAGGATACTGTGTTCAAGCTGGTGATGAAGGCGGAAGGGGCTGACGCACCTGCCACTGGCCCCGTGACCTTCAAGTCCGCCGGACACGGCACCGTCAACGGGAAGGACACTGTGACTCTCCATGTGGTGCTCAATGAGCCGCTGGGCGATATGGTGCCCGTCGTGGCAGCCCATGTGGGCTATCAGTTCACCACCTGGATGGACAGCAAGGGCAAGCAGTACACCGAGGAGAGCCTGAAGCAGGAGAACGCCGCAGCCAATGCGGTGTACACCGCCCACTTCAAGGCTGACAATGTGGATAAGGTCAAGGTCACCTTCCTGAATACAGAGGGCGGCACCCTGAATCCCGCCAACCATGTGATCGAGCTGGCCAAGGACAGCACCCTGCTGGCTGCCGGTGCGGCGGTCCCCGAGACTAAGCCAGCACAGGACAAGGTGTTCAAGTTCTGGTACGATGTGACCAAGGACCCCAACGACCAGCAGAATCAGCTCACTGCGGACCAGCTCATGCAGCAGACCATCTCCGAGGATACCATCTTCATGGCGGTATTTGCGGGGAAGGACGACACACCCACTGGCTACAAGGTGGAGTTCAAGTCCAGCGACGCACAGAAGGGAACCCTGGAGGGCAAGACCGTCATCTATGTGATTGACGGCGAGAAGCTCACCGGACTGGTGCCCAAGCCTGTGCCCGCAGAGGGCGCCCTCTTCCGCCACTGGAAGGACGGAGACGTCACCTACGACACCACCGAGAAGCTGGAGCAGGTAACCATTACCGGCAGCAAGACCTATACCGCAGTCTTTGCCAAGGCGGATGAGATCATCCAGGGCGCCTACCTGGAGTTCACCATCCAGGGCGTGGAGGATGGAACCAACACCAAGCTCTACACGGAGACCAGACGGGTCAAGGCAGATGCCGCTGATCCCACCATCTCCCCCGTCAGCCAGCCCGGCTACAAGGTAGCCGGTGTGAAGATCGAGGAAAAGACGGCTGGAATCATCGGGTCGGATCAGTACACCACCGATGCCGACTTTACCGTCCATGTCGGAAAGCTGATGAAGGATAAGGCTGAATACACCGTGACCTACACCTATGTCAGTCTGAAGCGGACGGTCAAGATCGAGGCGGTGGACATCCAGACCAATGGAACACCTGACGGCTATACCACCAAAACCCAGGAGGGTGTGGTTGGCCAGAACCTGACCATCTATGCGCCCGCGATCCCCGGCTACAAGCTGGCGGATGGCGAGCCCCTCACCAAGACCCACAATGTGACCGAGGCGAAGGACCAGTCGGTGAGCTTCCGCTATGTGAAGATGACCGGAAATGTGATCGTCGAGGTCTGGGAGGTCGGTCCCGATGGACAGGAGAACACAGGCGACGATAAGCTGATCCGCTATGAGGACAAGCAGATCAATGATCCTGTGGGCACCAGCGTGACCATTGACGCGCCCCAGATGGATGCTGTTTATGTGCTTGTGGGTGACGCACAGAAGACTGTGACCATTCCCGAGATGGGCAGGCAGGAGACTGTGAAGTTCTACTACAAGCATAAGACAGCGGTGCTGACCATCCACTATCAGGACGATCAGGGCAATCCGCTCGAGGCAGATGAGACCCGGACCATCCCTGTGGGTGAGAGCTATGTAGCCTACGCCAAACCCATCAAGGACTGGCAGCTGAAGCCCGGCACCAAGGACAAGGAAATCATAAACTCCATGCCTGAGGGCGGCTACCAGGTCACCTTCGTCTACGAGAAGTTTGAGGGCAAACAGCAGACCGCCAAGTATGAGGTCGCCTACCTGATTGGAAACGGGAACCAGGCACTCCTCCCCGCCGAGTATGGTCAGGGCGTGCTGAACGGCACCGTGACCCGCAGCGCACCTCAGACGATTGAGGACAGCAGCGGCAGACGGTACAAGCTGGTCCAGGTGGTCAGCAATGACGTCGCTGCCTTCGGCGCCATCCCCAATCAGACCGGCACCCTGACGCTGAATAAAGAGGATGGGAACACCCTCGTGTTCCGGTACAGCCCGCTGGTGAAGTGGACGGTACAGAACTACTACAACGGTCTGGCCGGCGATATCGTGGCTATGGGTCACGATGTGGAGAGCGCCAAGGTAACCCCGACGGGTATGCCCAGCAAGGGTGACATCAAAATGGACAACCAGGGCAACAAGTTTACCCTGAGCACTGAGGTGCCCACCCAGATCACCCTGGGAGCGACGGACGTAGTGGTCAAGCTGAACTATCAGTCCAGCGGCCCGATCACACCGCCCACGCCTCCCGCACCTCCTGTGGAGCCGAGCTACCCGGTCAATCCCAAGCCGGAGAAGCCCAAGCCTGAGGAGAACTACCCGGCACTGGATAAGGAGAACCACCACAGCTACATGACAGGTGACGCGGCCGGTACCTTCCGACCCAATGCACCGATCAGCCGCGCCGAGGTGGCCCAGATGTTCGCCAACGTGCTGAAGGAGCCTGTGCCCGACAACATGAGCAGCTACGGACGGTTCCGCGATGTCGCAGCCAATGCCTGGTACGCCAAGAGCGTCAACTACATGGCGTTCCTGGGTGTGGTCACCGGCTATGCGGACGGCGCGTTCCATCCCAATGCAGCCATTACCCGTGCTGAGTTTATGGCGATCGCGTCCAAGTTTGCCAAGGTCGAGGTCAGCGAGCGGAGCTACTTCGCCGATGTGACCGGCCACTGGGCCGAGCTGTATATCAACTCCGGCTACCAGAAGGGCTGGGTCAACGGCTATGTTGATGGCACCTTCCAGCCTGACGCCCCCATCACCCGCGGTGAAGCGGCGGTTATCGTCAACCGGATGCTGGAGCGGACAGCTGACAAGAGCTACATCAGCCAGCACAGTGCACAGCTGAAGCAGTTCCCCGATCTTGACACCACCCACTGGGCCTACTACGAGATTATGGAAGCGGTGAACAGCCACGACCATAAAATCGTCAAGGGCCAGGAGAAGTGGACCAAGGTACTGGGAAACTGATGTTCCGACGACTCAAAGCAAAAGCCCGGGTCCCCGCACATGCGGGGACCCGGGCTTCCTTTATGGAAAGAGCGGTCTCTGACCCGGAATCGGTCCGGTAAAATCCGATGGAAAATGAGCTTGCACCCCACCTGTCAGACAGTACGGCATACTGAATAACAAGTGGGGTGCAGGGCGGTCACTCCTGTGACTGCTGATTTTTCAGATGGGTTTCCCGGGAGGAAAACTCAGTGCTCGTGGTGCTCACCGCACTCGTCGGCGTGCTCGTGCTTGTGGCAGACAGCGCCGGTGGACTTCAGCTGACCGGCCAGATACTGCTCCACGGCCTGGCGGGCGTCGCCCTGAACACCGACAATGACCTCGATCCTGCGCTCGTTGAAGATGTCAACGGCGCCGCCGCCCATGCCGCCGGCGATAATGACCTCTGCGCCCTTGTCGCCCAGGAAGTTGGGCAGGAAGCCGGGCTTGTGGCCGGGGTTGGGGATGCTGTTCTCTGCGGTGATCTTGCCATTCTCAGTGTCAAAGAGGATGAAGTTCTCACAGTGGCCAAAATGGCCGGCGACCTGAGTACCCATAGCAGCAACAGCGATTTTCATAGTGATGATCTCCTTTTATGATATAAATTTGAAGGTGACTGAGTTCAGCGCGCTGTGGATTGGGACAGCAGCGCCATGGTATTGGTAAAGACGTCGTACAGGGCGTCCCGGGCGGGGCAGTCATACTGGGCCAGGCTGTGCCCGGCGTTGATGGCCTGGGAGGCCCGCTTGTCGTAGGGAATTTTTCCCACAAAGGGGACGGACTGCGCCTTGCAGAAGTCCTGGATGGCCTGGGCTTTTTCCGGGTTGGTGTCGTACTTGTTGATGCAGACCGCCGCCGGGGTCTGGAGGATGGACGTGGTGTGCAGGATGCGCTCCAGGTCGCTGAGCCCGGACAGGGAGGGCTCGGCCACGATGAGCACCAGGTCCACCCCGGTGACCGAGGCGATCACCGGGCAGCCGATGCCCGGGGAGCCGTCGATGATGGCCAGGGGGACGTCCGGGGCAGCCGCCCTGGTCAGGGCGGCCTTCACCTGGGTGACCAGCTTGCCCGAATTCCCCCGGCCCATTTTTAGGGTGGCGGTGGAGAACACCGGCTCCTCATCCCAGAGGGACAGGGTGCCCGCCTGGTCGGGACGCAGGGTGACGGCCTGGCTGGGACAGAGGGCGGCGCATACGCCGCAGCCCTCGCAGGCGTAGTCCACCACCTCGCAGCGGCCGTCCCGAATGCGGATGGCGTCGAAGCAGCAGTGCCGGGCGCACAGGCCGCAGCCCGTACAGCGGGCGGGGTCGATGACCGCCTTGTCTCCCCCCAGAAACTCGGACTGTTGGGGCTGGGCGGTCATGCCGGACACCAGGTGGAGGTTGGGGGCGTCCACGTCGCAGTCGGCCATGGCCCGGGCCTGGGCGAACCGGATAAAGGCCGCCGCCGTGGTGGTCTTGCCAGTGCCCCCCTTGCCGCTTAAAATCAACAGACGTTTCACTGGAGCTCACCTCCAATTGTTTGAAGCAGCTGGCGGAAGGTCTCGGCCCAGGCCGGGTCCTCCTCGCACAGGAGCCTGCCCTCGGAGCAGGTCCGGGCCAGCTCCGCCCGGTAGGGGATGCGCAGCAGGATAGGCAGCCCCTTGGCCCGGCAGAAGTCCTCCAGGGGTTGGTAGGGCCGGTCCTGCTTGTTGATGACCACCCCGCAGGGCTTGCCCAGGAGGGCGGCTAATTCACATACCATCTGAAAATTGTGGAAACCGAAGGCGGTGGGCTCGGCCACCAGCAGACAGTAGTCCGCCCCGGCGATGGTCTCCATCACCGGACATGCGCTGCCCGGCGGACAGTCCAGCACAGTCAAGCCATTGTGTCCTTCCCCGGCTGCCACAGCCTGATGGATAACGGGGATGCCGGAGGCCTCGCCGTAGTTGAGCACCCCGGTGATGACCCGGGTGGACCCGTGGGTCCCCTCCTCCACCACGCCCACCGGCCGGCCGGTCTCATGGATGGCCCCGGCGGGACAGACCAGGGCACAGCCGCCGCAGGAGTGGCACACCTCGGGGAAGAGCCTGGGGGTGCCCTTCAGAAATACCAGGGCGGTGAAGCGGCAGAAATCCACACATTTGCGGCAGCCTGTGCAAAGCTCCGGGTCGATCCTGGGCAGCTGGGTGCAGACCTCCCGGCGGACCACCTGCTCCGGCTTGAGGAAGATGCGCCCGTTGGGCTCCTCCACGTCGCAGTCGATATAGACCGCGTCCGGGGCACTGGCGGCCAGATTGACGGACAGGAAGGTCTTGCCCGCACCGCCCTTGCCGCTGAGAACCGCTATTTTCACTGGATCCCGTGGAAGGCCGCGTGGAAATGGGTCAGCGCTGACAGCTTCCCCTCCTTCCAGGCGGCCAGGTTGTCCCGGGCACTGGTCCCCTCCGCCTTGAAGATCCGGAGCTCGGCCGCCTGGAACACCTGGGCGGCGTTCTCGCCGCAGCGGACCGTGATGAGCACCGAGGCCCCCTGGTCCACAATGAACTGGGCCGCCTTCAGGCCGGCTCCCCCCTGGGCCTGAGCCGCCGGGTTCTCCAGCAGCTCGTCCTGGCCGGTCTGGTCATCGTGGAACAGGAAAAAGGGCGCGCGGCCAAAGGATACGCACACATCCTGTTGATTTTCGTCCATGGGGATGGCAATTTTCATAGCAGTTCCTCCTTTGTTCTGCTTGCAGGGTCCGGGCCGGCGTCTGTGGCAGTTGGGACAGCCGCAGCGGCTGGTCTCTCCGTCGCACAGCTGATACTGCCCGCCCTCGATCTTCAGGGGCCGGCCCAGCACCAGCATGTCGGCCAGCTTCCGACGGGCCGAGGTGTAGATCTGCTGCACCGTGGTGCGGGCCACGCCCATGCGCCGGCCGCACTCCTCCTGGGACAGGTCCTCCTGGTCGATGAGCCGGATGGTCTCGTACTCGTCCACCGTCAGGGTGACGGGGGTCTGATCCGCCCCGCCCCCGTCCGCCGGGTGAAATTCCCAGGTATGGGGCAAGAGGCAGACCCGTCTGCATTTTTGTGGTCTGGGCAAGGCGCCCACCTCCTCGGCTTATTTCTGACATATGCTATTTATAACCCTATTATATCCCGTTTATGACATATGTCAAGAATAAAAAAGAGAAACAGAACCGGCGTCAGTTGTGGTCGCCCACGCTGAATACGTGGAAGCCCTCGCCGTGGACCTCGTTGGACTCCAGCACGATGGTAAAGGCGCCGGGGTCCACTTCCTTCACGGTCTGCTGGACAAAATACATCTGCTTGTTGTCGCAGGCGCACATGACCACCTGCTTCTCCTCCTCCTGGTATCCGCCCGCGCCCCGCAGGATGGTACTGCCCCGGCCGCAGCAGTCGTCGATGGCGCTGCACACCTCCTTGCCGTGGTCGGTGACGATGAGGGCCAGTTTGCCCGCGTTGACGCCGTAGATCACCTTGTCCACCGCCAGGGCAAAGAGGAAGTTGATGAGCATGCCGTAGACGATGCCGTCCATGTCCCGGAACAGGATGCCGCCCACCAGGATGATGCCGACGTCAGAGAGGAAAGCGATCTTGCCCAGGGAGAGGTAGGGCTTGAGGGCCTTGATGGCCATGATGATGAAGTCGGTGCCGCCGGTGGAGGAGTTCTGGGTGTAGATCAGGGCGTAGCCCAGGCCGCCCAGCACGCCGGTGCAGATGGCGGAGATCATCCGGTCGCCGGTGTAGATGGGGAACAGGGGGGCCAGATAGTCGATCATCAGGGATGAGATGAGGATACACCGCAGGGACCGGAGGAAAAAGCCCCGGCCCAACAGGCGGTAGCACAGGATGGACACCGGGATGTTGAGGATGATGAGGGTCAGGCCGATGGGCGCGCCAAAGAGGCGGTTGAGGATCATGGAGATGCCCGAAAACCCGGTCATGGGGAACTGGGAGGCCACGGCGAAGTTATAAATGCCCACCGCGATCAGGATGCTGCCAATGATCTCGTAGGTGATTTCCTTTAAAATTCTCTTGTATTTCGGCATAATTACTGCATTCCTTTCTGAATAAATGACGAAAAAGAGCTCACACGGACCAAAAGGTTATAATCCGCGTAAGCTCTTTTACATAGTTGTTATGGTATCAAAGGCCCGCGCCCTTGTCAAGGGGCGGCGGTCAGTCGATCTCGTAATCCCGGCCGAACTGGAGGTTGTCAAAGTTGAGACGCCGGGCGCTGCCGGAGACAGGCTCAGGCTCGGGCTCTGTTTCTGCCTCTTGGGGCTGCTCCTCTGCCTGGGGTTCCTCCGCCTGCTCCTCCACCACGGGATACTCGGAGGTGTCGGCCAGATCCTGGGGCTCGGCAGCGGCCTTGGCCTTCAGGTTCTCGGCGGTGGCGTCCGCCATGGCCTGGGCCAGCAGGCGGTGGACGTTGTCGTCGATCTCGGAGACGGTGCGGTCCTCCTCTGTTTCCTGGGAGGGGACGGCGTCGGGGGCCAGCTCGTGGAGCTGATCCAGATGGGCCAGCTCCTGCTCATGGAGGGCACGGACCTTGGCCACATAGGCGGCGGTGGCACTCTGGGCGGCACTGAGACGGAACTGCTCCGCCTCGATCTCCTTTCGGACGGTCTCGGTGCGGCTGCGGATCTCCTCCTCGGCCTCGGCCATGATCTCGGCCTTCTTCCGCTCGGCGTCCTGGACCAGCTCGTCCGCCATGCGCTGGGCGGTCATCAGGGCCTTGCGCATGGCCTCCTCGGTGGAGCGGTACTCCTCCACCTTTTCCACCAGAACCTTCATCTTATTTTTCAGCACCGCATTCTCGTTATAGAGTGCGGTGTAATCTGCGGTCAGCAGGTCCAGGAACTCGTCCACCTGCCCCATGTTGTAGCCGCCGAAGGACGCCTTTGGAAATGCGCGCTCCGATACCTCCTGAGGAGTCAGCATGGTGAATTACCTCCTTCGCGCCGTGCGCGTGTTGTCAGTTAGAAATAGAGCCCGTTGTTCTCCAGCTCGTCAATTAAGTCCCCCAGGATGTCCACGTTGTAGGGGGTGATGATGTAGGTGGAGATGGCCACCTTCTTGATCTTGCCCTCGTTGGCATAGGCCACGCCGGACAGGAAGTCCAGCAGACGGCGGGCGATCTCCTTGTTGGTGGACTCCAGATTCAGCACCACGGTGCGCTTCTCACGCAGGTGATCGGCGATCTCGGCCGCGTTCTCAAAGCGGTCGGGCTTGACCAGCACCACCTGGAGCTGGGTGGTGGTGTGGATGTTGACCACCTTGTTGCCGCGGCGCTCAGGCTCGGCAGCGGGCGCATTGTACAGCGTATCGCTGCGGGAGCTGCTCCGCTCGCGGCGCTCGGCGGCGCGGGGGGTCTCCTCCTGAAAATCATCCTCAAAATCGTCGTCGTCCTCGTCCTCATAGGGGCGGGCCAGACGTTTCAGCTCATCCATAAAACCCATAACGGAAAACCTCTCTTTTCATTCGTATCGATCCGTCCGTCAGAGACGGGGCTGGTCAGAGACGGGTGGTTGTTTTGGGGGCCTGGGCCCGAACAGAGCAGTTCCGATCCGGACCAGGGTGGAGCCCTGGGCGATGGCGTCCTCAAAGTCGCCGCTCATGCCCATGGACAGACAGTTTACGATACTCTGATTATCGGACATTTTCTCTCTTATGTCAACAAAAAGTCGATACATTTCCGCAAAAAAACGCCGATTTCCGCCGGGCACGGCACAAATGGGAGGAATTGCCATGAGGCCCCGCAGCCGGACATGCTCCAGGGCAGCCGCCTGGGCGGCCAGATCTGCGGTCTGTTCGGGGGAAATGCCCCCCTTGCTCTCCTCCCGGCCGATGTTGACCTCCAGCAGGATGTCCTGACAGATGCCCAGCTTTTTGGCCTGGGCGTCGATGGCCGTGAGCAGGTGGGCGGAGTCCACCGAGTGGATGAGGTCCACCCTGCCCACCACCTTGTTCACCTTGTTGGTCTGGAGGTGGCCGATAAAATGGACCTCCGCCCCGGTGTAGGCCTGGGTCTCCAGGTGGGCGGTCAGCTCCTGGACCCGGTTCTCGCCGCACACCCGGACCCCGGCGGCGATGGCGGCCCGGATCGTGTCGTCCGAGCGGGTCTTGGTAGCCGCGCAGAGGGTGATCTCGCTGGGGTCCCGGCCCGCCCCGCGGGCCGCTGCGTCGATCCGTTCCCGAACGGAGCGGATCTGTTCCTCTAATGTCATGGTGCTCCACCTCCACAAGATGCTGGGACCGGCAGGTCCTCAGTATTCCAACAGTTTTCCGTCATAGAGATCGGTGGCCCGGACGATGATCTTGTCGCCGGCCCGCAGGGCCCGTCCGCCCTGGGAATCCGGGGCGATCACATAGTAATCGCTGCCCTCGGTGACCACCTTGGCGGGCTTGAATTCCGCCCGTCCGCCCACGATGGCATAGACGCCCATCACATTGACCGTCTTGGACTCCTTGCTCTCCGGGTCGGTCACGGTCTGCTCCACCATGCGCAGGGCGGTTTTGGGCACGCGCAGACCGGTGTAGGAGGCGTAGATCAGCTCGGCGCTCTGGGCCCGCAGCAGAGTTGTGCGGGACAGGAACTGGTCCGAGGAGAAAACCACGGTGTGGCGGCCGTTCTCCCCCTCCCCGATGTGCTCCACCAGCATGGAGACCTCCTGGTTAAAGTCGCCGGTGAAGCCAAGGGTGACGGTCTGTCCGATTTTCAGACGGGACGCGTAGTCCTGACCCAGGGCGGTGACAAAGGACCACTTCTGGGAGGTGATGAGCTTGCCCGGCGAGTTCCCGCCGTCCACATGGGCCCCCTTCAGCTGATCCAGCTGGGTGGGGGTCATGGACAGGATAGCGCTGGGGGTGAGCAGGGTCTCATAGCCGTCTACCAGGGCGGAGAAAACGCCGCTCTCCGTGGCCTGAATACGGGTGGTTGCTCCATTGGACTGGTTTTTCAGCTCCTGGTACTGAGTGGCCAGCTCCTGCCGCCGGGCGGCCAGCAGGGCGGGGTCCAGGGTCTGGCCGTAGGAGGCGTTCCGCTTCAGCACCAGGCTCTTTACAGCGAGGGTCTGATCCTCCAGCTGGGTGAAGTCCTGGCGGGAGGCCTTGGAGCGCAGCGCCACCAGGGACTGGAGGATGGTCTCGTCCAGCTTGGCGGTGGAGACGGAGCTGTCCCCCTGGCCCATGGCGTAGTCCAGAAGGGCGATCTCCCCCGCCAGCTGGTTCAGCTCCTCCTGGGCGGCCACGGCCCGGCTGTCCCGGTGGACCAGGGCGATGGTCTGGCCCACGCCCACCTTTTCGGCCTCGCCCCGGGTCAGATCCACAATGCCCGCCTGGGGCGGCAGCACGGATTCCTTCCGGGCCAGCCAGCCCTGGGTCTGGACGCCGTCGTGGACGGTGTAGTGGTAGGCGTAGGTTGTGGTGAAGGGGGTGGTCAGGCTATTCCAGACATAAAAGCCCATATAACAGACCAGCGCTGCTGCCAGCAGCATCATAACAAATTTAACAAGGGCGTTGCCCTGCTTCATAACGATCTCTCTTTCTGCTCCGGCCGCCCACCGGCCCGGCCGGTCAGCTCAGCTCGCCCGGCTGACACAGGGGGACGGGCCGCTCGGGAATAATGGTGGATATGGCGTGTTTATAGATCATCTGCTGTTTTCCGTCGGTGGTCAGCACCACGGTAAAGGAATCAAAGCCCGTCACATAGCCCCGCATCTGGTAGCCGTTCATCAGAAAAATGGTGACGGGACGGCGGTCGCGGCGGGCCTGGGCGAGGAAAATCTCCTGAAGATTGCTGGTTTTCTGCATAGTATGTAGCACTCCTTTTTCTATTCAGGTGCGGTGGGGGATTGGACTGCGGCCCCAGACGCACCCCGGGCCCTCGCGGGCCTCAGTGCCACTATACTAAACCAAAATCTTCCATAAAATTTGTCGAAGCCCGTAAGGCGGCGGGAAAATCCGGTTCCCGGCCCCACAGGTGCCAATGTGTGCCCGTGTCCCGGCGGAACCAGGTCAGCTGGCGCTTGGCGTACTGCCGGGAGCGGAGCTTGACCTCCTGGGCGGCGGCGTTCAGGTCCCCGCCCTCCCGGACGGCCCGGACCATCTCCTTGTAGCCGATGGCCTGCATGGCGGTGCATCCCGCGGGGATGCCCTCCTCCAGCAGGGCGCGGATCTCCTCCGCCAGACCGGCGGACATCATCTCGTCCACCCGGCGGTCGATGCGCTCCCACATGTCCTCCCGGCGCTCAAAGGCCAGGCCCAGCTTCAGGGCCTGGTACCGGGGCGGGATGGCCTGGGTCTCCCGGTTGTGCTGGGAGATGGTCTTGCCCGTCTCGTACCACACCTCCAGGGCCCGGACGATCCGCTTCTCATCGTTGGGGTGGAGCCGCTGGGCGGCCTCCGGGTCAATGGCGCGCAGCTCCTCCAGCATGGCCGCGCCCCCCACCCGGGCCAGCTTCTCCTCCAGCTCGCCCCGCAGGGGGCTTTTGGGGGAGAAGGCGGCAAAGGTCCGCCCGGAGAGCAGAGAGTCCACATACAGCCCGGTGCCCCCGGCCAGGATGGGCAGCCGCCCCCGGGCCAGGATGTCGTCCACACAGGCGGCGGCCAGCTCCACATACCGGGCCACGGAAAAGTCCTCGTCCGGCTCGGCCACATCCAGCATGTGGTGGGGGACCCCCTGCATCTCCTCCGGGGTGGGCTTGGCGGTGCCGATGTCCATGCGGCGGTAGATCTGCATGGAGTCGGCGGAGACCACCTCTCCGTTGTGGCGCAGGGCCAGCTCCACGGCCAGCCTGGTCTTTCCCGAGGCGGTGGGGCCCACCACCACTAAAATTTTCGGGGGCATGACGCCGCCTCCTCTCCTGGTCCGGAATCGCGGGGTTCCGGAGCTTTAACAACTTATTTTAACACAATCCGGTGGGAGTATCAACGCCCCCGGGCCGCACGAACGGATTTTTCGGGGACCGCCCGCCGGAGGGCGGGGCAAGTTGGGCGGGATGATGGATTTATCTTGAACCTTATGGCAAAAATATGTTATAATCTTTTTTGAAATTGCGGTTTTCGGACGCCCAATCCGGGAACTGAGAGAGGAGGGGGTCACAATGAAATATGCAAAATGGCAGGTTGCCCCCTCCCAGGCAGAACACCGCGCGGATCTGGAACAGGCCGGACTGCCCCCCCTGCTGGCCACCGTGCTGGCTGCCCGGGGGGTAGCAAGTGCCCGGGAGGCGGAGCTGCTGCTGGGCGGAGGACCGGAGGAGCTGCCCTCTCCCCTGCTCATGCGGGACATGGACCGGGCGGCGGCCCGGATCGACCTGGCCCTGGAGCGGGGGGAGCTGGTGGCGGTCTATGGCGACTACGACGTGGACGGCATCACCTCCACCTGCCTGCTCACCGATCTGCTCTCCCGCCGGGGGGCGCGGGTCACCTCCTACATCCCCGACCGCCTGGAGGAGGGCTACGGTCTGAACCGGGAGGCAGTGGACCTGCTGAAGGAGCAGGGGGTCTCCCTGATCATCACGGTGGACTGCGGCATCACCGCTGTGGACGAGGTGGACTATGCCGCCGGGCTGGGCATCGACGTGGTGATCACCGACCACCACGAGTGCAAGGACGCCCTGCCCCGGGCCGCCCTGGAGGAGTACGCCGACCTGACCGCCGTGGGCACCGTCGCTGATGTGATGTCCATGACGGGGCTCAACCGGATGATCGTCCGCCGGGGCCTGGAGCAGCTGAGCCGCCACACCCGGCTGGGGCTGTCGCTCCTCATTCACGAGACCGGACTGGACGATAAGCCCATCACCGCCGTATCGGTGGGTTATACCCTGGCGCCCCGGATCAATGCCGCCGGGCGGATGGGCCAGGCCAGGCTGGCCCTGGAGCTCCTGCTCACCCGGGACAGCGTCCGGGGGGTGCAGCTGGCCCAGCGGCTGTGCGAGCTGAACCGGGAGCGCCAGACCATCGAGGGGGATATTTTCCAGCAGTGCGTGGACCGGCTGGACCGGGCCCCGCAGACCGGCGCGGTGCTGCTGGCAGACCCGGGCTGGCACCAGGGCGTGGTGGGCATCGTGGCCTCCCGCCTGTGCGAGAAATACGGCTGCCCCGCCTTTATGGTCTGCCTCACGGAGGACGGCATGGGGAAGGGTTCCTGCCGCTCCCGGGAAAATATCAATCTGTTTGAGCTGCTCTCCGGCTGCTCGGAGCTGCTGGAGGGCTTTGGAGGCCACGCCCTGGCCGCCGGCTTCACTGTCCGGGCGGAGCAGGTGCCCGAGCTGGCCCGGCGGCTGCGGACAGCCGCCCTGGAGACCGGAGGCGGGCAGTATGTGCCCACCCTGGCCATTGACGCCGTGATCCAGCCCCAGGAGCTGACCCTGAGGGCGGTGGAGGAGCTGGACCGGCTGGAGCCCTGCGGGACGGACAATCCCCGGCCCGTGCTGGCCCTGCGGGGGGCGCTGGTGCAGACCTGCGCCCAGGTGGGCCACGGCAGGCACCTGAAGCTGCGGCTGGAGGCCCGGGGCGTGGAGCTGGACGCCATTTTCTTCTCCGCCGACGGGGCTGAGCTGGGGGTCCACCCCGGCTGCCGGGTGGATGTGGCCTTTTACCCCCAGATCAACGAATTCCGCGGCGTGCGCTCGGTGCAGTTACAGGTGGTGGACCTGCGGCCCGCCATGACCAGGGCCCAGGCCGAGCGGGCCGTTTACCAGAAATACTACCGGGGGAGCGCCCTGACGGCCGACGAGGCCCGCACTCTCCTGCCTACCCGCCGGGAGTTTGTGGCCCTGTGGCGCTATTTGCAGCGGGAGAGCGCCGGCCGGCCCGGCGTGGAGGACACCGCCGCCCGTATCGCCCGGGGGACCGCCCGGGCCACCGGACAGCGGGAGACCCTGGCCCACACCCTGCTCTGCCTGGACGTGTTTGCGGAGCGGGGGCTGATCTGCCTGTCCCAGAACCGGGACAACCTGTTTATCTCCTTCAATCAGGTGGAGGAGAAGGTGGATCTGGACGACTCGGCCATCCTGCGCCGCCTGCGGGCGATCGCCGGGGCATAATGAACACGATTTTTACCGATAGATTAAAGGATGATGGATAATGGACCCTATTTTGGAACAATATCAGGCACTGGAACGGAAAGTCAGCGCCTATACTCCGAATCTGGATACCAAGCGGCTGTTTGAAGCCTTTACCTATGCGGATTCGGAGCACCACGGGCAGCTGCGCAAGAGCGGCGAGCCCTATATTATCCACCCCCTGGCCGTGGCCGACATCGTGGCCGACCTGGGGCTGGATGTGGACTCCGTGATTGCGGCCCTGCTCCACGACTGTATCGAGGATACGGACGCCACCCACCAGGACATCGCCAAAAGGTTCGGCGAGCCGGTGGCCGACCTGGTGGAGGGCGTCACCAAGCTGACCCGGGTGCAGTATGTCACCAAGGAAGAGGAGCAGATGGAAAATCTGCGCAAGATGCTCATGGCAATGGCCCACGATATCCGGGTCATCCTCATCAAGATCAGTGACCGGCTGCACAATATGCGCACCATGGAGTACCAGTCCCCCATGAAGCAGCGGGAGAAGAGCCTGGAGACCATGGAGATCTACGCCCCCATCGCTCACCGCCTGGGCATGCAGAAGCTCAAGTGGGAGCTGGAGGACCTATCCCTGCACTATCTGGACCCGGTGGGCTACAAGGAGATCGAGGAGGAGCTGGCCGCCCGGTCCTCCACCCACGAGGAGTTCCTGGCCGCCATCCAGACCCGCATCCAGAAGCGCATGGACGACGAGGGCATCCGATGTAAGGTCTATGGACGGGTGAAGCACACCTACTCCATTTACCGCAAGATGTACACCCAGAACAAGACCCTGGACGAGATCTTCGATCTGTACGCCTTCCGGGTCATCGTGGACGACATCCCCGAGTGCTACAATGTGCTGGGCTGCATCCACGACATGTTCAAGCCGGTGCTGGGCCGGTTCAAGGACTATATCGGCACCCCCAAGCCCAACATGTACCAGTCCCTCCACACCACCGTCATCGGTCGGGAGGGCATCCCCTTTGAGGTGCAGATCCGCACCTGGCAGATGCACCAGACCGCCGAGTACGGCGTGGCCGCCCACTGGAAGTACAAGCAGGGCATGGCCAACAAGGAGCTGGGCACCGAGGCCGACTTTGAGTGGGTGCGCAAGCTGCTGGAGAGCCAGCAGGACACCGACGCGGAGGAGTTTGTCCGCACGCTGAAGGTGGACATGTTCGCCGACGAGGTCTTTGTCTTTACCCCCAACGGCGACGTGATCAACCTGCCCGCCGGGGCCACCCCCATCGACTTCGCCTACTCCATCCACTCCGCCGTGGGCAACCACATGGTGGGCGCCAAGGTCAACGGCAGAATGGTCCAGTATGACACCCCCCTCCACAACGGACAGATCGTGGAGGTCATCACCTCCAAGAACGCCAAGGGCCCCAGCCGTGACTGGCTGAAGATCGCCAAGAGCAACGAGGCCCGCAACAAGATCCGCCAGTGGTTCAAGAAGGAGAAGCGGGAGGAGAACATCGCCACCGGCCGGGCCCAGTTCGAGTCCGAGCTGCGCCACGCCGGCATGAAGCTGGAGGCCATCACCGCCGAGGAGGTCCTCCCCCACATCCTGCACAAGGTCCGCTTCGGCACCCTGGACGAGATGTACGCCTCCATCGGCTACGGCGGCACCACCTCCGCCAAGTGCGTCACCCGCATCCGGGACGAGATGCTGCGGCTGGGCCGGCTCCAGGCGGAAAAGGCCGCCCAGGCGGCCAAGACCACCTCGGAGAGCACCATCTTCCCCGGAAATGCCGCCCCCCAGCCGATCCTGAAGGGCTCCAACAAGCACTCCGACTCGGGCATCATCGTGGAGGGCCTGGGCAACTGCGCGGTGAAATTCGCCAAGTGCTGCAGCCCCGTGCCCGGTGACGCGGTGGTGGGCTTCATCACCCGCGGCTACGGCGTATCCGTCCACCGGGCGGACTGCCCCAATGCGGCCCCGGAGCGGCGCAAGCCGGAGGAGGCCGACCGCTGGGTGAAGGTGAGCTGGGTGGAGGGCAGCCTGCCCTGCTATAAGACCTCGCTGGAGCTGTCCGCCAAGGACCGGGACGGCCTGACCCTGGATATTGCCACGGCATTGAGTGCCGCAAAGGTCAAGGTCACCGCTCTGGCTGCCCGCTCCATGCCCGACGGCTACGCCGTCATCAATATGGTGCTGGAGGTCAAGGACAAGACCGAGCTGAATACAGTCATCAACAAGCTGAATAACATCCAGGGGGTCTATCAGGTGCTCCGCACCAACGGCAAATAAGCCGGCCCCCGCACTTTGATTTTTTGGAGGTACGCTATGCGCGCAGTGGTGACCCGGGTCTCCTCCGCCTCCGTCAGCATCGACGGGAAGGTGGAAGGAGCCATTGAAAAAGGCTATCTCATCCTGCTTGGGGTGGGACCGGAGGACACGGAGGCGGTCTGCGATAAGCTGGCCGACAAGATCTGCAATCTCCGGGTCTTTGAGGACGAAAACGGAAAAATGAATCTGGACCTGGAACAGGTGGGCGGCTCCATTCTGGTGGTGTCCCAGTTCACCCTCTACGCCGACACCTCCAGCCGCCGCCCCGGCTTTTCCAGGGCGGCCAAGCCCGACCTGGCCATCCCCCTGTACGAGCGCTTTATGGAGCGCTGCCGCCAGCGGGGCTTCCGCGTGGAGCACGGCCAGTTCGGCGCCGATATGCAGGTCAGCTCGGTCAACGACGGACCGGTGACCATTTTGTACGATACTCAGGAGCGATAAGGAGCGATAACATGAAAATAAATGTGATGCGTGTCGGTCCCATCGGCACCAACTGCTATTTATTACAGGACGAGGAGACCAAGCTGGCCGCCCTCATCGACCCCGGTGACCAGGCCCAGGACATCCTGGAGCTGGTGGGCCGGGAGGGCGTGAAGGTGCAGTATATCCTGCTGACCCACGGCCACTATGACCATACCACCGCCGTGCCCGAGCTGAAGAAGCTGCTGGACGGCGTGGAGGTCTATATCCACAAGGCGGATGCCCAGGGCACGGGAAACACCATCTTCCCCCTGGCCGGTCAGGTGGAGGATCTGCGCTGCTATGACGAGGGGGACCACATCACCCTGGGCGGGCTGGACATTCAGGTGCTCCACACCCCGGGCCACTCCAAGGGCTCCGTCACCCTGAAGGTGGAGAACGTGCTCTTCACGGGGGACACCCTGTTTGCCGGCTCCTGCGGGCGCATCGACCTGCCCGGCGGGGACTGGAACGAGATGCTCTCCTCCCTGAAGCGGCTGGCCGGTCTGGAGGGGGATTACCAGGTCTGTCCCGGCCATGAGGCCATGTCCACCCTGGAGAAGGAGCGCAAAACCAATCCCTATCTGATGGAAGCGATGAGAGGATAAGGCTGAAATGAAGCTATTTTTACAGCAGGGTGAGACGGACTGGCAGCCTGAGCGCTACCAGTACAGCGCCGAGCAGATGATGCTCACCCTGTTCCCCGGCGAGAAGCCGGAATATCCCCCCCGGAAGCCCCATATCCTGGAGGATGGGTCGGCCGCCTTTTCCCTCAGCCGGGGGGCCCAGTGGGCCACCCTGACCGCCCAGGTGGCCTACGGGGGCGGCCGGGAGACCGGGCACAGCCGGTTCCCTGCCTCGGAGCTGGCCGGCGCCCCGGAGCGGGTCTACCATGTGATCCAGCACGCCCTCAAGATGGCCTTCTACAAGGCGGGCACCGCCCTGCTGGGCCAGGAGCCCCCCTGGGGAGCCCTGACCGGGGTGCGCCCGGTGAAGCTGCCCACCCGGACCATGGCGGCGGGGGGCTCCCCCGCCCAGGCCAGACGGGAGCTGGAGCGGGTCTACCATGTCTCCCCCGTCCGGGCCCAGCTGGCGGTGGACTGCGCCAGGAGCAGCCTGAACGCCCAGGCCCAGCTGGGAGAGAAGCAGGTGTCCGTCTATGTGGGCATCCCCTTCTGCCCCACCCGCTGCGCCTACTGCTCCTTCATCTCCGCCGACGTGGGCCGGAGCCTGAAGCTGGTGGAGCCCTATCTGGACGCCCTGCTGGAGGAGGTGGCCCACACCGGACAGGTGATGGATGAGCTGGGCCTGAAGGTCCGCTCCTTCTACATGGGCGGCGGCACGCCCACCACTCTGAGCGGCCCCCAGATGGACCGGCTGCTCACCCAGGTGGAGAACTGCCTCCCCCTGGAGGACTGTCTGGAGTATACGGTGGAGGCCGGACGGCCGGACACCATTACCCGGGAAAAGCTGGAGGTGCTGCGAGACCACGGCATCGGCCGCATCTCCATCAACCCCCAGACCCTGGAGGAGCATGTGCTCCGGGCCATCGGCCGCCGGCACAGCCCGGAGGAGATTTTTGCCGCCTATGAGCTGGCCCGGGAGATCGGCTTTGACTCCATCAACATGGATCTGATCGCCGGCCTGCCCCAGGACAGCTTTGAGGGCTTCTGCCGCACCCTGGACGGGGTGCTGGAGCTGAACCCGGAAAATATCACCGTCCACACCCTGGCCATGAAAAAGGGCTCCCGGCTCATGGAGCAGGGGGGCGCCGTCCCCGAGGGGGACCAGGTGGCCCGGATGCTGGACCACAGCCTGGACCGGCTGCGGGGAGCGGGCTTTGCCCCCTACTACCTCTACCGCCAGAAGTACATGTCCGGCTCCCTGGAAAATGTGGGCTGGGCCCGGGACGGCTGGGAGAGCCTTTACAACATCGTGATGATGGAGGAGCTCCAGAGCGTGCTCTCCATCGGGGCGGGGGGCGTCACCAAGCTGGTGGACCCCGCGGCGGGGAAGATCCTCCGCCTGCCCAACCCCAAGTATCCCCACGATTACCTGTCCGCCCGGGAGAAGATTTTGGGCCAGAAGGACGAGATCGCGGCGTTTTATCAGGAAAAATAAGTATGTTTATCAGTTCAGTGCCAGCTTGAGCGGCAACGAAAGGAGTTTTTCCTATGGCATATCAGTTACAGGAGATCAACAAGCGGATCCACAGTGACGTGAAGGAATTTTTGGCTGAGTGCGACGAGAACTACAACCAGCGGGTGTCGCTGGCGGCGGACAAGATCCTGTCCAACCTGGACAAGAGCCCCATCGTCCTGCTGTCCGGGCCCTCCGGCTCCGGCAAGACCACCACGGCCATGAAGATCGCGGAGGAGCTGGAGCGCCGGGGCATCCACTCCCGGGCCCTGGCTCTGGACAACTACTTCAAGACCCTGAACCGGCGCACCGCCCCCCGCACCCCGGAGGGCGACATCGACTACGAGTCCCCCCTGTGCCTGGACATGGACCTGCTGGACAAGCACTTCACCGCCCTGTCCAAGGGCGAGTGGATCATGGTCCCCAAGTTCGAGTTTGCCCGCCAGATGCGCAATGACAGCATGGGCACCCCCCTGAAGCTGGACAAGAACGAGATCGTGATTTTCGAGGGCATCCACGCCCTGAACGACGACATCGCCGGCCGCCACCCCGAGGCCACCAAGCTGTATATTTCCGCCCGCTCCAACGTGAACGAGGGCTCCGCCCTGCGCTTCAAGGGCACCTGGATGCGGCTGGTCCGCCGGGCCGTCCGGGACTACAACTACCGGGGCACCGGCGTGGACGAGACGCTGGAGATGTGGGGCAATGTGCGCCGGGGCGAGAAGCTGTACATCTCCCCCTTCAAGGGCCGGGCCGACATCATGTTCGACTCCTCCCTGCCCTATGAGGTGTCGGTGATGCGCAACTACGCCGTCCCCCTGCTGGAGAACATCCCCGAGGAGAACGAGCGCCACGACGAGATGATGAACCTCATCGACGCCTTCCGCTACTTCGAGCCCATCGACCCCCAGCTGGTGGCCGAGAATTCCCTGATCCGGGAGTTTATCGGCAACAGCAGTTACAGCTACCACTAATCCCGGCTCCGGTGCCGGAGCCCTTTTGGAGTGATACCAGTGCCAGTGATGGAACAGCCCATTTTCGACGCCCGAGATCCCAGATACAAGACCCCATACGGCGCGGTGCCCAGCGGCACCGCCGTCTGCCTGACCCTGCGTCCGCTCCGCCGCATGGCTTTCTCCAAGGCCCAGCTGGTGGCCGAGTACGAGAGCAAGGACGGGCAGAAGGTGGTCCAGCCCATGGAGTGGGAGGGATACGAGCTGGAGCAGGATATTTTCACCACCCGGCTCATCACCGACGGCTATGTGGGTCTGGTGTGGTACTCCTTTACCCTGATCGGCCTGGACGGCCGCAGGCAGACCCTGGGGCCCTATCAGCTCACCGTCTACGACGGCAGCGAGGGGGTCCCGGACTGGTTCGGCCAGGGGATGTGCTATCAGATCTTCCCCGACCGGTTCCGCCGCACCCGCATCCCGGACGCCGCGGGCATGGTGGGGGGCCGGCAGGTCCACACCGCCTGGCAGGAGGAGCCGGAGTTCCGCCCCGACCAGAACGGGGAGATCCGCAACCGGGATTTCTTCGGCGGCGATCTGAAGGGCGTCATGGAGAAGCTGGACTACCTCAGCGGCCTGGGGGTGGAGACCATCTACTTCTGCCCCATTTTTGAGGCCGCCGAGTCCCACCGCTACGGCACCGCCGATTACACCAGGATCGACCCCATGCTGGGCACCGAGGAGGACTTTGTCCGCCTGTGTGACGAGGCCCACAAGCGGGGCATGAAGGTCATGCTGGACGGGGTGTTCAACCACACCGGCTATGTGAGCCGCTATTTCAACGGCGACGGCTTCTACCCCGAGGCCGGGGCCAGCCAGAGCGAGGACTCCCCCTACCGCTCCTGGTTCAATTTCAGCCACTGGCCCGACCAGTACGAGAGCTGGTGGGGCATCTACTCCCTGCCCTCTGTCAATGAGAACGACCCCGGCTACCGGGAGTTCATCTTCGGCGGGGAAAACAGCGTGGTGCGCCGCTGGCTGCGGGCGGGGGCCGACGGCTGGCGGCTGGACGTGGCCGACGAGCTGCCCGACGATTTCGTCCACGGCATCCACGCCGCCGCCCGGGCGGAGAAGCCCTCGGCCACCATCATCGGTGAGGTGTGGGAGGACGGCTCCACCAAGGTGGCCTACGGGGTGCGGCGCAGGCACATCCTGGGCGGCCACTGTGACGGCTTGATGAACTACCCCTTCCGCAACGCGGCCATCGACTACTTCCTCCATGGAAATGCGGCCAATTTCATCCGGACCATGGAGTCCATCCGGGAGAACTATCCCCCCTTCGCCTTTTACGGGGCCATGAACTCCCTGGGCACCCACGACACCCCCCGTATCCTCACCCTGCTGGGGGACCGGGACAGCAATGGCACCTCCCGGGAGTGGCGGTCCGCCCACCGTATGGACCGGGCCAGGCGGGCCCGGGCCAAGGAGCGGCTGAAGGCCGCCGCCGTGCTGCTCTTCTCCTTCCCCGGCGCGCCCACGGTGTATTACGGGGACGAGGCGGGGATGGAGGGCTATGAGGACCCCTTCAACCGCCGCACCTACCCCTGGGGGCAGGAGGATCACGAGCTGATCGACTGGTTTACCGCCCTTGGGGCGCTCCGGAAGAAAAGCCCCGCCCTGCGCCGGGGAGACATCCGCTATCTGGAGGGGCCCGCCCAGGTGCTGGCCTTCACCCGGACGGCGGAGGACGAGACCCTGCTGTGCGCCTTCAACGCCGGGGACAAGCCCGCCCGGCTGGCCATCCCCGGGGAGGTCCCGCCCCAGATCCTCATCGGCCAGGCGGAGTTCAGCTGCACCGACCAGGGCCAGGCCGTCTATCTCCCGCCCCGGATGGGGACCATCTGGCGCATGTCCCCCCGGGATGTGGCCGGACAGAATGAGGGGTAAAGCGGACCCGGGCCGTTTCTGCCGGAGACGCCGGGCGGCTGCGAACCAAGTAAAAAATACCCATCCTGTCTCAATCGGGGTGGGTATTTTCGCTTGTTTCCCCAGAGAATCGGGCTCAAGGCCCCGGCGGCAGGGCGGTACATTTTTGCCGTTGCCCTGAGAGCAGAAAAATGATAGAATAAGGCAAATATAAAATTCCAAGCGAGGAGACACGTCCTATGCCCTACATCCTGTTGACGCTGGTCCTGGTGGGACTGGACCAGCTGGTGAAATATCTTGTGATGACCAACATCCCCCTCCACGGGGGCGTTCCCTTCCTGCCCAACGTGATTGAGCTGACCTATGTGCAGAATACCGGGGCGGCCTTCTCCATTTTTTCCGAGCACACCTGGCTGCTGACCCTCTGCTCCCTGGTGATGTCGGTGGTGCTGGCCGTGGCGGTGTGGAAGAAATTCTTTGCCCACCCCGTTGGACGCACAGCCCTGACCCTAGTGCTGGCCGGGGCCATCGGCAATCTCATCGACCGCGCCGCCCGGGGCTTCGTGGTGGATATGTTCCACACCCTGTTTATGGAGTTTGCCGTGTTCAATGTGGCCGACATCTGCGTGGTGGTGGGCGGGATCGCCGCCGCCGTGTACTACATCTTCTTCTACGACAAGCTGGAGAGCAGGGCGGGAAAGGAGAGCGGCCATGGCAGTACTGCGGCTGACCGCTGACCGGTCAGGTGAGCGGGTGGACCAGTTCCTGGCCCGGTCCGTAGACGATCTGAGCCGCTCCGCCGCCCAGCGCCTGCTGGAGAGCGGGTCTGTGCTCTGCGGGGGCCGGAGCGTGAAGAAAAACGCCAAGACCGCTCCGGGGGACAGCTTTGAAGTGGAGCTCCCCGACCCCGAGCCCACCCAGGTGGTGCCCCGGGACATCCCGCTGGATGTGGTCTATGAGGACGATGACGTGGTTGTGATCAACAAGCCGGTGGGCCTGGTGGTCCACCCCGCCCCCGGCCACCTGGACGACACCCTGGTCAACGCCCTGAAGTTCCGATACGGGGACAATCTCTCCACCGTCAACGGTCCCCTGCGCCCCGGCATCGTCCACCGCATCGACCGGGACACCAGCGGCCTGATCATCGCGGCGAAAAATGACGCCGCCCATCTGGCCCTGGCCGCCCAGCTCCAGGACCACAGCCTGGCCCGGGTGTATGAGGCGGTGGTGGTGGGCCATATGCGGGAAAACCAGGGCACCGCAGACCTGCCCATCGGCCGCCACCCGGTGGACCGGAAGCGGATGGCGGTGGACCGGGAGAACGGCCGCCCGGCGGTGACCCACTGGACGGTGCTGGAGGAGCTCACCGGCTGCACCTGCCTGGAGTGCCGGCTGGAGACCGGCCGCACCCACCAGATCCGGGTCCACATGGCGGCCCTGGGCCACCCCCTGCTGGGCGATCTGGTCTATGGCAGCAAAAAGCCCTATCCCGGCCTGGCTGGACAGTGTCTCCACGCCAGGGCCCTGAAATTCATCCATCCTACCACCGGACAGCCGGTGGAAGTGACCTGCCCCCTGCCGGACTGGTTCCTGAAAATTCTGGATCAGCTGCGCTGAGTGGACAGGACGATATTTTAAACTTGAGAGGAGCATGTTCCATGAAAGAAGTCATCAGCACCAACAACGCCCCCGCCGCCATCGGCCCCTACTCCCAGGCTGTCAATATCCCGAACGGTCTGCTGGCCGGCACCCTGTACATCTCCGGTCAGATCCCCGTAAACCCCGCCACCGGCGAGATGCCCGAGGGCATCACGGAGCAGACCCGGCAGTCTCTGGCCAACCTGGGGGCCATTCTGGAGGAGGCCGGCATGAAGCCCAAGCACGTGGTCAAGACCACCGTGTTCCTCAGCGACATGAATAACTTTGCCGCCATGAACGAGGTCTATGCCCAGTTCTTTGCGGGCACCGACTTCCCCGCCCGTGCCGCCGTGGAGGTGGCCCGCCTGCCCAAGGACGCACTGGTGGAGATCGAGGCCATCGCCATCAAGGGGTAAGGCTCCGATCCGGGCAGGATGGAGATGGACCAATCTCCGTAATATGCGGCCAAATATCCGGAACCGGCGAGACGGGAAATTGTGTGGAGCACAATTTCCCGTCTTTTTCCAAATGCCACAGGCGGAATCCTGGTTTATGGGAAAAATTCCAGATTTAAGGTGGGAAATGAGGGAAGCGTGAAAAAAATAACCATAACATTCCCTCAAAAAGAATGTTTCTTTATACAAAATGGGCGTAAAATCTTTGAAAGGAAATGAGCAATATGTATGAGATCCAGAAGGAAGCATTATCCAACCGAATTAAAAGCCAGCGAAAAAGCAAGGGCTTGACCCAGGAACAGGCAGCTGAACAGATTGGGATCACATACGGCAGCTATGTAAAAATAGAAAATGCATTCCAAACTCCGTCATTGGCCACACTTGCCACCATATCGCAGGTGCTGGGTATCTCATCGGACATGCTCATTTTTGGACCATAACATGATTACGGGAAAATCAGGGAGTGCGGCGCACAGAGATCCGGAGCGCTGTATACTGCCTGATTTCTATATGCTGAAAATTGAATATTACCAACCGCATCGGATCTGCGATTTGGAGCAGATCCACATAAGGGCCACAGGCCGAACCGGGTTCCGACGTCATAGGACGCGGGGCGCGGCTGACGGCGGCCCTGATGCAGCACCCCATAATTTGGTAAGATCCTCACCTCCCGATGGGAAGGAGTGATCGGGCCGCCCCAAAGGGAGCGGTCCGATTTATTCTGGGTGGGGTTTTTATAAGAACGCAGGAAAGGAGGTTGTTCCGTTTTGCGCCGTCTGTTTTTGCAGGATCAGCGGCGTGGACCAGCTCCGGGGCACAGTCCCTGGATAAATTTAATGGAGGTGTGTAAACATGTACGATTTGGTATTGGCTGAGGGCAGTATCGTTGACGGTACCAGACGGGCCCCTATCAGGGTGACGTCTGTATCAAGGACGGTAAGATTGCTGCCATCACTCAGTCGAACACCGCGGAGGGCGTCGAGGTCATCAACGTCCGGGGGAAGATCGTGGCCCCTGGGTTTATCGACATCCATAGTCACTCCGATTTTTGTCCCATCCTGCCCAAACCCTTCAATCCCCAGAGCAAGCTCTATCAGGGCGTGACCACCGAGATCACCGGCAACTGCGGTGACTCCATCATCCCCTGCAAGGGCCCCTTCAGACAGCAGACCATGGAGTATTTCAAGGACGCTTGTGCCCTGTACACCGGCGATTTCACCCATGAGATCGAGTCGATCACCGACTATGCCGCCGAGGTCAAAAAGCACAAGTGCGCCACCAACTATGGCAATCTGGTGGGCCACAGCGCGCTGCGCGGCAGCGTGATGGGCTTTGCAGACCGGGACCCCAGCGAAGAAGAGATGGTCCAGCTGGAGGAGCTGCTGGAGGACGAGATGAACAGGGGCGCCTTTGGCATGTCCCTGGGCCTGATCTATCCTCCCAGTGCCTTCAGCAAGAAGGAAGAGCTGGTACGGCTGAGCAAGGTGGTCAAAAAGTGCAACGGTATCGTTGCCGTACATATGCGCAGTGAGGCGGCCGGCGTGTTTGACGCCGCCCGCGAAATGATCGAGATCGCCCGTGAGTCCGGCGTCCGCCTGGAGATTTCCCATCTGAAGCTGATGGGCAAGACTCAGTGGCACCGCGCTGAGGAGCTGTTGAAGATCATTGAGGACGCAAAGGCGGAGGGCGTGGACGTCCATGTGGACCAGTATCCCTACCACGCCACATCCACCGGCCTGAGCGCCCTGGTGCCCAACTGGGCACACGATGGCGGCTTTGACGCCATGATCGAAAGGCTGAAGGAAAAGGGCGAGCGTGTGCTCGCCGATATCGCAAAGGAAATGGACGGCCGGGGCGGCCCCGCCAGCGTGGTGGTGGTCTCTACCAACGGTGTCCATCCCAACTTTGACGGCAAGAGCATCGAAGAGATCGCCGGTATCCTGGGGGTGCGCCCCGAGGAGACTGTCGCCGACCTGCTGGTCGAGTGCGGCGCGTCCACCAAGGCCATCTACTTCTCCCTGTGCGAGGAGGACGTTCTGCGGATCCTCAAGGAGCGGGAGATCGCGGTGGCCAGCGACGGCTATGGCTTCGATTACTCCATGGACAGCAAGCCCCACCCCAGAAGCTTCGGAACATTCCCCCGGTTCCTGCGCCTGAACCGTGAGCACAACCTGATGCCCATTGAGGACGCGGTCTACAAGATCACGGCCCTGCCCGCTCAGGTTTTGGGTATCACCGACCGCGGCGTCCTCAAGGAGGGCTGCGTGGCTGATATCACGGTGTTTGACGAGCAGGAAGTGTTTGATACCTCGGACTTTGTCGATTCCAGACAGAAGCCCAAGGGAATCGAGCACGTGATTGTTGCGGGCGGCTTTGCTTTGAAGAACGGGGAGGAGACCGGTCTTCTGAATGGCACTGTCCTGCTGAAAAAGTAAAAGAGAAGGCGCTTTATAAACGCGCGTATCATAAAAAAGGAGAAATAATATGGGACCTTATGCGATTCTGCCCGAGAAATCTCTCTGGGCACTGCTCCCGATGCTGGTATACATCGTCGTTTCCTTCCTGCCGAAGGGCACTGGTCTGGTATCCTGTTTCCTGGCCTGCGTGGTAGGCTTTTTCCTGACCGGCCAGACCCCCGCTATGTTCGGAAAGACCGTCACTGAGTCTCTGGGTTCTACCCTGGGCCTGATCGGTCTGATCATCATGATGGGCTCCGGTCTGGGTGCTCTGATGACCGAGACCGGTGTCAGCCACACGATGGTCCACTGGATTATTAACAAAATCGGCGTTAAAACCGAAAAGCAGGCCATCATTGCCACCATTGTCGTGTCCGTGGTGATCTGCGGCCTGCTGGGCACCCTGGCTGGCGGCCTGGCCATCATTGCCCCCATCCTGATCCCCGTGGTGGCCGCTGCCGGTCTGAAGCCCTCCGCTGTGGGCGCCATCTTCCAGAGCGCCGGTGAGACCGGTCTGATCTGGGGCCCCTTCACCGGCCCCACCGTCACCCTGCTGGCCCTGACCGGCCTGTCCTATGGCGAGATGATGCTGTGGGCCGGCCTGCCCTATGGTATCATCTGGCTGATCGTGATCTACTTCGTGGCCCGCAGAATCCAGAAGAACCCCAAATATGATGAGGTTTATGAGATGGAGGAGGACAACGAGGCTGTCGAGATCACCTCTCAGATGAAGATCACCACCATCGCCTTCCTGGTTACCTTTGTTGCGCTGCTGGTTTACAGCATGATCGCCAAGCCCGGCACCGCTTACACCGTGTTCGTCATCATCGTGCTGATGCTGGTCCTGGGCCTGTTCGGCAAGATGGGCCTGTCCGATTGCTTTAAGCACCTGTCCAAGGGTATGTCCACCATGGCCGGCACCTTCTTCCTGTTTATCCTGATGGATATTCTGATGAAGTACGTCAGCCTGGGCGGCGGCTTTGAGGCCCTGGGTGACCTGTTCCTGTCCATGGTCGGTGAGGGCAGCCGTGCTCTGGTTGTCATCTTCGGTACTCTGGTCGGCTCCTTCGGCATCAACGGCGGTGCTGTTGCCCAGCTGCAGGTGACCCACGAGCTGTTCCTGAGCGCCCTGGAGACCACCCACGTTCCCATGCAGGTGTCTGATCTGCGGTTCCCGCGTTACCTCTTCTATCTATCCGGGTACCAACATGCTGGCTCCCATGGGTCTGGCCCGCAGCCAGAGCATCAAGGCCATGCTGTTCGGCGGCTGGGCCGTGTCCATGATTTCTATTCTGTTTATCGTCCTGTGGGCAGTGGTCGGTATGCCTGTCTTCTTCCCCGTCTAAGCATTGCTTCAGATTACAACCCGATGAACCGGAGGCGCCCCTGTGGGCGCCTCCGGTTTTTATTTTTGCGGAAACTGACGGAATATAGGGATCTGTTATGTTTTGGGCGGTTTAACTTGACTTTTTCCCCGGGGAACCATACAATAAAAGATACGATTTTATGATCCCGATTCTAGGATAAAGGAATGAAATAATATGGCTCAAAATACCAACAAGAAACAGGTGGAGCAGATCACCGATATGGAGGTCGACTTTACCCAGTGGTACACCGACGTGTGCAAAAAGGCAGAGCTCATCGACTACTCCTCCATCAAGGGTATGTTCATCTACCGCCCCTATGGCTACGCCATCTGGGAGAACATCCAGCAGGAGCTGGATAAGAAGTTCAAGGAGACCGGCCATGAGAACGTGTACCTGCCCATGCTGATCCCCGAGAGCCTGCTCCAGAAGGAGAAGGACCACGTGGAGGGTTTTGCCCCCGAGTGCGCCTGGGTCACCCACGGCGGCAATGACAAGCTGGAGGAGCGCTACTGCATCCGCCCCACCTCCGAGACCCTGTTCTGCGAGCACTATAAGAATATCATCCACTCCCACCGGGACCTGCCCAAGAAGTACAATCAGTGGTGCTCCGTCCTGCGCTGGGAAAAGACCAGCCGCCCCTTCCTGCGCCACCGGGAGTTCCTGTGGCAGGAGGGCCACACCATGCACGCCACTGAGGAGGAGGCCCGCCAGGAGACCGAGCTGATGCTGGACATCTATGCCGACTTCATGGAGAACGTGCTGGCCATGCCTGTGGTCAAGGGACAAAAGACCGACAAGGAGAAGTTCAACGGCGCTGAGGCCACCTACACCGTGGAGTGCATGATGCACGACCGCAAGGCCCTCCAGGCCGGCACCAGCCACTACTTCGGCGACGGCTTCGCCCGGGCCTTCGACATCACCTTCACCGGCAAGGACAACCAGCTCCACCACCCCTTCCAGACCAGCTGGGGCGTGTCCACCCGCATGATCGGCGGCATCATCATGACCCACGGCGACAACAACGGCCTGGTCCTGCCCCCCCGCATCGCCCCCATCCAGGCCATGGTCATCCCCGTGGCCATGCACAAGGAGGGCGTGCTGGACGCCGCCAATGCCCTGCTCCAGCGCCTGAAGGACGCCGGCATCCGGGCCAGCATCGACGACTCCGACCAGTCCATGGGCTGGAAGGCCGCCGAGTACGAGATGAAGGGCGTGCCCCTGCGTGTGGAGATCGGCCCCAAGGACATTGAGAAGGGCCAGTGCTGCATCTGCCGCCGGGATTCCGGTGAGAAGGTGTTTGTTGCCCTGGATCAGCTGGAGGAGACCGTGAAGGAGCTGCTGGACAGCGTCCATCAGGGCCTCTACGACCGGGCCAAGAAGAACCTGGAGGACAACACCTACCCCGCATTCTCCCTGGAGGAGGCCAAGGCCATCCAGCAGGAGAAGGGCGGCTTCATCAAGACCATGTGGTGCGGTGAGGAGGCCTGCGAGCTGAAGATGAAGGAGGAGGCCGGCATGACCTCCCGCTGCGTCCCCTTCCACCAGGAGCACCTGGGCGACGTGTGCCCCATCTGCGGCAAGCCCGCCAAGAAGATGATCTACTGGGGCGTAGCCTATTAACCCCCAACCGCAGAAATACAGCGAAACCAGTCAAGACAGCCAAGCAGTAAGCCGAGAGAAGGAGCAGAATATGAGATTTGCGATCGTAACAGACAGCAACAGCGGAATCTACCCCGAGGAGGCCCGGGAGATGGGCGTGCGGGTGGTACCGATGCCGGTCAACATTGGGGGCCGGGAGTTTCTGGAGACCGTAAATCTGGAGCGGGACTACTTCTACCAGCAGCAGGAGGCCGGTGTGGACATCACCACCTCCCAGCCCTCCCCCGGTCTGCTCACCGAGCTGTGGGAGGAGCTGCTGGAGACCTATGAGGGGGTGCTCTATATCCCCATGACCAGCGGCCTGAGCAGCTCCTACGCCACCGCCGCCATCCTGGCCCAGGAGTACGAGGGCAAGGTGCGGGTGGTGGACGCCAAGCGGATCTCGGTGCCCATGTGGCAGATCGTTCAGGACGCCGTCGTCCTGGAGGGAAAGGGCCTCTCCCTGGAGGAGATCGGCAGCCGCCTGGAGGAGAATGCGCTGAAGGCCAGCATCTATATCTGCACCAACTCCCTGGAGTACCTCAAGCGGGGCGGCCGGATCACCCCCTCGGCTGCGGCCATCGGCACGGTGCTGCACATCAAGCCGGTGCTCCAGATCCAGGGGGGCAAGGTGGACGCCTATGCCAAGGTGCGGGGTATCCGCCAGGCCGTGGAGAAGATGTTCACCGCCCTGGACAATGACCTGGCAGAGCGCTTTGCCAACGAGAAGGTCCACATCTTTGCCGCCTACTCCGGTGACACCGGCCTGGGCAAGACCTGGAAGTCGGTGGTCCAGAGCCGCTATCCCGACAGTCCGGTGCGCTGTGACCCCCTGGCCCTGTCCATCTGCTGCCACACCGGCCCCCAGGCCGTGGGCATTGGATGTGCTGTCTACGAGGAATGAGCAGGCACGCCCCCGCCTCCTGCGTTTGGGAACGGGGCGTCTGACAAGCAGAAAAACTCCGCCGCCCTACGGGGCGGCGGAGTTTTTTCAGGGCAGCTGGGGCAGGAAGCCTTCCGGGTCGATGTTCACGCCGTCCTGGGTCATCTCCAGGTGGAGATGAGAGGGACAGCCGCCCTCTGCAATGGCGGTATCCCCAACCATCCCCAGCACGGTGCCGGTCTCCACCTTGTCCCCCACGGCCACCGTGGGATTTTCGGCCAGGTTGCAGTAGGTGCTGGTCACGCCCTCACTGTGCTGGACCACCACGGTCACGCCCATCAGGTCGTCCCGATAGACGTCGGCCACGGTGCCGTCGCTGATGCACAGGACCTTGATGCCTGCGTTTGCGGCGATGTCCACGCCGGAGTGGGTGCGCCAGTCGCCCATAGTCTCGTCATAGGCCAGGACCTCCAGGCTGTATCCCCGCAGAATCTCGCCCTTCACCGGCCAGGTGTATACCGCCGGGGCGGGCTCAGGCTGGATGGTCTGCTGGGGCTGGTCGGCCGGCTTCTCCTTGGGAGGTGCGGGCGGCGCAGGGG
>JAHHSD010000010.1 GCA_020025425.1 Oscillospiraceae bacterium | reverse complement strand
AGAAAAAATTTTTAAATTTTTTCTGAAACGTGCAGAAAAATAGATGCTTATCCCCTATTTATTATATAGAAAGATATCTCAGTACAATTATGCTGGGCGAAGTAGCTCAGTTCTGCACCTTGAAAACTGATATTTCCTCCCGAAGGTCATACAGGAGTGCCAGAGACATCAGGCCCTGACACTGAAATACCGCACAGCGGTAGCCTGCAAATACGTGGTTGAAAGGCAAGCACAGGAAGTGATTCGGGTAGGAAGGCCAAAACATGGGAAGGGAGGTGGTTTCATGGAGAAGGTACCTATCTGGGAAAAGGCGAATTTGAGTATGGAGGAGGCAGCTTCCTACTTCGGGATTGGAATCAATAAGCTGCGGGAAATGACCAACGATGAGAACTGCACATTTGTGCTTTGGAACGGTAGTAAACGCATGATAAAGCGTCGGGCCTTTGAGAAATATTTAGAACACACTTACTCGATTTGACTTGGAAAAAGCCTTTACGCGGTGTATGATAATGATACCGTGATAAGCGCTTTTTCGGGGAAAGGAGCGTTATATGTCCGAAAAGCGCAAGGATAAAAAGGGACGCATCCTCCGGACGGGCGAGGGCCAGCGTCCCAATCTGACCTATTATTATCGTTTCCGCAGAAACGGCGACAAGAAGTGGTGCTATGTCTACGCAACCACCCTGGAGGAGCTACGCAGGAAAGAAGAGAATATCCAGCGAGATTTGCTAGATGGTATCGACTATGCCGCCGGCGAAATCACCGTAGCAACACTGGTGGACCGATACATGAACCTAAAGCGGGGCTTGCGAACGAACACACTGCGGGCCTATCAGTCGGGGATCAACCGAATTCATACAGACCCCTTTGGACAGAAGCAAATCAAAAATGTGAAGCTGTCTGACGGAAAGACATGGTTTGTGGCACTCCACGATGAAGGGTTGAAGCAGAATACCATTCAAATCCTGCAAAGTATCCTGCGTCCAGCCTTTGAAATGGCGGTAGACGATGATATGATCCGTAAGAATCCCTTTAAATTCAAGCTGTCCGACCTGTTGCCCAACGATGCTTACCAAAGGCAGGCACTCACCAAGGCTCAGCAGCAGAACTATCTTGAGTTCATCCGGAACAACGGACGGGACAACTACTACAATGACATCGTGGTTCTGTTAGGTACGGGATTACGGGTCAGTGAGCTGTATGGCCTCACCAGGGCGGATGTGGACTTTGACCGAGGCTGTATCCGGGTGACCAAGCAGCTGTGCCGGACGGCGGAGAAGGTGTACTTCATTACTGAGCCCAAGACAAAGAGCGGGATCCGTAGCGTTCCCATGACAGACACCGTCTCCATGGCCTTACGGAGAGAAATTCTGAAGCGTGGCCATCCCAAGGTGGAGATGATGGTAGATGGGTACAGTGGCGTTCTCTTTTTGGACAAGGATCAGATGCCCAAAGTGGGGATGCACCTGCAGAATTATATGCAGCTTATGCATCGAAAGCTGGTCAAGCAATATCCGGGGTTCCTTCCAGTATCGCCCCATGTGCTGCGACATACATTCTGTACCAACGCCCAACAGGCTATGCTGGATGTGAAAAGCCTGCAGTACATCATGGGGCACTCCACCGCCAGCGTCACATTGGACATCTACACCCACAGTGATTTTGAGTCTGCAGAACGGGCATTCAAACGCATTGCAGGAGATCTTTAAGGAGAGCTAAAAGGGCCATATAGCTTACACACTTTTTACACACTTTGCCCGTGGACCTGCGTAGAAATACGGGGATTTACGGAAGCTATGAAAAATCGCTCGGAAAATAAGTTTGCATTAAAGTTCGGAAAATGAGAATAAAATAAAAGAAAATGCAAATAAAATTGAGTAAATATCGGAAATATAAAATGAAAGTCCGCGAGGGCGGCATGTACTAAGCAAGCGCTTAAAACTATTGGGGCGCAGGCGATTGTCGGAAGTGCATCCGTGAATTTACGATAGTCGTTTACGAAAACGCCCGATATATGTACGACAAAACACCCGGTGTTTACCTGATGGCAGACACTGGGTGTTTTACTGCTTGGGTGAGAATTTTAGCAAAATGCTGTAATCTATCTCTTGAATTGATATAATATACGAAAGTCCCCAAAAGTAGATGGAGTCCCGGATGCGGTCCGCAGATCTCTGGAAGAATTTAACTGCTATAAAACGAGTGGCGGGCACAGTAAACACCAACCGGTGGACGCTGGAGCGGGAACAGCAGCTGTACAGGGAGGACATGATTATGGCGAATACGATTTACTTGGAACGGCCGACAGGCCTTGCAGACCCTGTCTTGGGTATGAGCAACGGATTGACAGATGTGTTTCTCAACGTTCTCATTCTGAGTGGATCACAGCTTGCGAAAGATGAGCATGAAAAAAGACTGATTGTGTGGCTGGCGGAACAGGACCAGAGCGCGGTGGGAGGAGGAGCGGTGGGCTTTTCCGTTTTGGATATGCCATGGAACCTGGAAACGTTTCACAAAGACCAAATCTTCGTGCTGAAAACCATAGAAGCGGCGAAAGCAAAGCGGGACTGGGGGAAACTAGATTACACACCTGCGGAGGAATTGCTTCTGCCGAAGCTGGATCAATTTGCGGTGCTGATCTCACAAGTAAAACAGTCGGAGCTTCAGCAGGATAGTCTGGAAGAGTGGCTTGCCCAAGCCGCAGAAAATGACCCGGTGAGGTGTGGGTTTCCACGCTGCCAAAAGCATCACACGCTGCTGAGTGTGTTTGGCTGCCAAATTTGTAATAATTAGAACTGTCAGGAGGGTGTAACGATGTATGAATATCGGTGGGGAATCAAATTAAACAATACAACAGCAGATGCAGGGACATTAAAGCTTCTGCGGAAGAATTTTCCCGATGTGTCCTTTGCGGAGCTGCGAAACAAAGTTGAGACGAATTCCTATCTTTACCAAACCGATATGGAGCAGTACAGCGCAGACGGGAAACGAAAGCTGGCCAGGCTGCTGAAAGCCTTTGACAAGGCCGGCATGGAAACTGAGCTGTTCGAAGAAAAACGGGACACGCCGGGGCCCTGGCAGGCAAAACCTCTGAGCCGGGAGTTGCTCCAAAACTCCATTCAGCAATCCCGGGAAATCCACCGTCAGACCCTGATAGATGTGGAACAAGAGGTGGAGGGATCTGTTTCCTCAGAGGCCATGGCCCTCATTGAGGCTGAGGTGGAGGAGGAGTGGGAGCAGGACTGATCCGTTCCATTTTGCCAATGGGTGCAGTTTGGTGAGACAGCGGAGCTGCTGCGACCACAAACACGTTTCCGGTTTTATGAAAGTCATATGCCCTGCCCTCCCACAGACGGCCCAAACAAAACCCGGGGTTTTTAACTGCGGAAAGATATGGTATAATCGTCTCATCACAGGCCGGTATCTGATGCCGGCCGACTGGAAATCAAATGCGGAAGGGGAAACTAAAATGGCAAATACCTCTCTTTGGACACAATGGAGTGACTGGAAAAGTTCTTGCAGATGGGTGGATCTCACCCATACGCTCAGCGCCGAGACCCCCCACTGGGTGGGCTGGCCGGCGATGCAGGTGGAGGAGAAGGTCAATCTGGACAACTCCATATTCTGTGCCCACGCCTATACCACGGTGGGACAATACGGCACCCACGTGGATGCGCCCTGCCATATGGTGAAGGGCGGACGCTCTCTCGATCAGATCACGCTGGATGAGACCGTGATGCCTCTGTGTGTCATTGACGCCCGGTCCCAGGTGGCTGAAAATGCGGACTTTGTTCTGGATGTGCCGGATATTCTGGCGTGGGAGGAGGCCCATGGCCGGATTCCCGAGGGCGCGTTTGTGGCATTCATGAGCGGCTGGTCCCAGCGCCCGGCTGAGGATATGGACAATCTGGACGCAGAGGGGAATCGGCACTTCCCCGGATGGAAGCTGGAGGCCGTCAAGTTCCTGGTGGAGGAGCGCAAGATCGGCGCCATCGGCCACGAGACCTCCGACACCGAGGCCCCCACGACCTCCGGAAAGACCAACTATGAGGTGGAGTATTACATCCTGGCGCAGGACCGCATTCAGATGGAGCTGCTGACCAATCTGGAGCAGTGCCCGCCTGTGGGTGCACTTGTGTTCTGTACCTTCCCCAAGGTGAAGGGCGGCACGGGCTATCCTGCCCGCTGCTTTGCGCTCTGCCCGAAGGAGTGATCCAGCTGTCAGCCTCGTGTGGAAGTCAGACCGGTCCTGGGCATGTATCTGCAAAGTCCCTTTGTCCATGGACAGACAAACGAGTCAGAGTCTGCCGCATGAATGGTGCCAGTAAAAACGGGTGACCACAAAAGCCCCCTTATGTAGGACCATAGCACTACATAAGGGGGCTTTTTGCGCTGTATGCTCAGTCTGGGGGCGGTTTACTGAATTGTGCTGTATACGAGATTCGTCAGTCCTCGTCCCCGGCCTTGAAGTTGTAGATGGGGCGGATGATTTTCGTTACCTCCGCGGTGGGGCCAATATTGTCCAAAATATCCTGCATCCCCTTGTATGCCATGGGGCACTCGTCCAGAGTGGACTTGTTCACTGAGGTGGTATAGACCGCTGTCATCTGTTTTTTGAATTCAGAGACAGTGAAGGACTGCTTGGCGTCCGCCCGGCTCATCAGGCGCCCAGCCCCGTGGGGGGCGGAGCAGTTCCAATCCTCGTTGCCCTTCCCCACGCAGAGGAGACTGCCGTCCCGCATATTGATGGGGATGAGCAGCTGTTCGCCCGCCTGAGCGGACACCGCTCCCTTCCGCAGAATCATGCGGTCGGTATCAATATAGTTGTGGATGGTGGTAAACTGCTCCTCCACATGGAGCTTCATGCCCTTGACGATCTCATCCATCATGGCCTGCCGGTTGAGCATGGCAAAGTGCTGGACGATTTTCATGTCGTGGATATACTGCTCAAACAGCTCCCCGGACACATAGGCCAGCGCCTTGGGAATCCTGGTCTGCTTGAGGTTTTTCAGCTTCTTCAGCTCTTTCTGGATCTCCTTCTCCCGACCGTCTGCCTTCATTTGGGTGACCAGAGCCTCGATGGCGGCATCGTCAGTGCGGTTGAGCACCTTATAGCCCGCCTCTTGGTAGTAGCTGGCCACCTCCACGCCCAAGTGCCGGCTGCCGGAGTGGATCACGATGTAGAGGCTGCCCTCGTCGTCCTTGTCCACCTCAATGAAATGGTTGCCGCCGCCCAGAGTCCCGATGCTCTTTTCCGCCCGGAGCAGGTCGATGTGGCGGGCGCAGCACAGCTCGCTCAGGTCGATCTGACTGAGATACCGGTGGGCCTTGTCCCGGATGGAGAAGCCGGAGGGGATTTTTTCATAGATCAGCTTGTCCAGTTTTTGCAGTTCCAGCCGGGACTCCCGGATGCGGGTTGTCTCCATGCCGCAGCCGATGTCCACGCCCACCAGATTGGGTACCACTTTATCCGCGATGGTCATGGTAGTGCCGATGGTGCAGCCCGCCCCGGCGTGAATGTCGGGCATCAGCCGGATGCGGCTGCCCGCTGTAAACTCCTGATTGCACAGCTCCTGGACCTGTGCGATGGAGGCGCTGTCCACCACATCAGTGAAGATTTTGGCCTCGTTGTATTTTCCTTTCAGTTCGATCATAGTTCCCTCACAATTGTATCATTTATATGGCATTAAACCCCATTACAGCATTGCATACAGCAGGACAGCGCCGCCCTGCACCTGGTTTAAATGGGCGCCGGTCCGCTCTGCCAAAGCCCCTGTCCAAATCTAAAAACATTCCTTGACTGTCTGGTTATCATACAGATTATATTGTATATAAATCATAAAATCAAATCCTATAGGAGAAATGACGGAGAAAAATCCTGAAAAGATAACAAACTCAACACCTGGTCAGAAACAAGAGGAGGGGAACAGACTTGATCACATATCATGAACATGAAGTAATAAGCGGCATAAAGCTCAGTGGTACATCTTTTCGCTGGGAAGAATTTGCAGAATGCAGGTTTGAACATTGCGAATTTGAAAACCTGCATATGCGGAATTGTAAGTTCACGGACTGTATTTTTTCGAAATGCTGTGTGACAAACCCGGTGTTTGAATGCTGCGCCATGACCGGCAATGACTTTATGGAATGCCGGTTATTTGGAATCAACTGGAGCGGCTTATTTACGGGATTTGTTGCGCCGATTGAACATTTGGAGGGCTGTCAACTGAAGTATAACAGCTTTGTGGGCGTCAATTTCCCCAAATTCACATTTTCAGACAACAGCATTCTGGAATCCTTGTTTGCCGATTGCAGCCTGTCACACAGCAATTTTTCCCGCTGCCATCTGGAGCGAACAGAATTCTTCCGATGCGACCTGACTGGTGCCGCGTTTCAGGATGCTGATGGCTACACCGTGGATATTTCAACCTGTAAGTTGAAGGGAGCCGTATTTTCCTTTCCGGAGGTTGTGAATCTGCTCAATGGGCTGGGCATCATCATAAAATGAACGCTTCACGGGATGCCTGTGCTGCACTCTGCGAAAAAGTGGTCCAGGCTTTATACAAAGGAAGGAAAGCGACGCGGAACGGATAGAGGATCATCCCCAATTCCCATGAGACTGTTTGGAGAGGGGGCAGCTGACCAAGTGGTTATCATGATGGGACAAGCCACTGGAAAACCTGCTGTAAATTTTCCTCTGAGTACTCCACCTCGCTGGAGTACATCCTGGCAAACTCCACCAGATCGTCCAGGGATACAGCTCCGGTGCTCTGCTGTTTGACCGCGCAGAGGCCCCGCAGGAGCCGCACACTGAGGACAGCAAAGGCCGCCTTTGAGCCCACATCCCCGTCCTCCAGGGCGGCCGGGATGTGGCGGTAGAGAAAATAGACCCCCGCCTGCTCCAAAGCGCACTCCCATTCTGGGGTGTGGAGGACAGGGTGGTCGAAGGAGTCAGATGTGCGCAGAGCGTCCAGGCAGACAGTCCAGGCCGGGTCCAGCCGCTCCAGCTGCAGGAAATCGGCCGCCCAGGCGGAGAGCGGGCGCTCCGGCATCCCGCCGCAGGTCTCCGCCAGCTCCTCCAGCCGCTGGTCTATGGTGCAGCTCCGGTCCTGCAAAATAGAGAAGAGCATATCCCGAAAGGACAGCAGGGCCAGCTCCTCCTCGTCCCGGGGGGCGGGCTCCCCGTCATCCTCCAGGACAGACAGGGTCATCGGGGTCTCCCTTTTGAGGATCAGGGCGCCTGCCGCCTCGCAGCACAGTCCCAGCCCCAGCTCCATGCGGTCAGAAAAGAAATTGCGGAACCGGGGGTGGTCCGTGCAGATCTGACACAGGGCGTCCTCACCCAAAGTCAGGATCATCTCACACAGCCCATCCGGCTGGAGAAAGGGACACCGCTCGCCCTCGGTCAGGATGTAGTGGGGGGCGTCCCCGTCCGTGCTGATACGGCTGCGGAGCGTGTCACCCATTGGACCCTCCAGGGTCCGGTATCGCTGAAAGGAGTCCTCGTCAATGTCGATCTCCCAGCCGATGCAGCAGCTGTGCCCGCATGCGCCCGCAATGCAGGAGAAGGATTCATAGTAATCCGGTGCAATATATTTCATAGCTGTTCACCCTTACAGTCAGACTTCCAGGCCATTATAATGGCCTTTTTCCGGAAGTACAACCCCGCATTTTGGTTCAGGTCCGGCCATCTGTACGTAAAAGTATCCAATTGGGAGCGGGAAAAGAAATGGCAGCAGGTAAAAAAATCTATTGAAAAATGAGTTTACTTATAGTACAATACATCTTAGCTTTGTCCTGCATCTCGGTGCAGAACAAGGCCGCACTAGTCGGGGAGATAGCGGTGCCCTGTATCTGCAACCCGCTTTAGCAGGGATGAATCCCGGCCCCCGGACGTGTGTTGTGTCGTCTGACCTGAATAAGCAGCGATGAAGAACCGGTCCCGCGCAATGTGGCCCCGTGAACCGTGTCAGGCGGGGAACCGAGCAGCACTAAGCGGAAAGCCATGTGTGCCGCGGGGGTACTGTTTCTGAGCCGGCTGTTCAGGTAACGGGCATAACACACGCTTCAAAGGCCGGTGTGCGGTCTTGTTCTGTACCGAGTTTTATTTTGATGGCAGGTGGAAACTCTGCCGAAGCTTCCGCGAGACAGAGACTGGATCGCGGAATTCAATTTATTGTAGAGAGGTGATTTGGATGTATCAGGCCCTGTACCGCAAATGGCGCCCGCGTACCTTTGACGATGTAGTGGGGCAGGAGCACATCACGGATACCCTCAAGCAGCAGGTGGCCGGCGGACGGCTGTCCCACGCCTACCTGTTTACGGGGACCCGGGGGACGGGCAAGACCTCCTGCGCCAAGATCCTGGCCCGGGCGGTCAACTGCGAGAATCCCCAGAACGGCAACCCCTGCAACGAGTGCCCCGCCTGCCGGGGCATTGAGAACGGCTCCATCCTGGACGTGCTGGAGCTGGACGCCGCCTCCAACAACGGCGTGGATCAGGTCCGCGCTCTGCGGGACGAGGCGGTCTACACCCCCGCCGCCGTGCGCAAGCGGGTGTACATCATCGACGAGGTCCACATGCTCTCCACCCCGGCCTTCAACGCCCTGCTGAAGATCCTGGAGGAGCCCCCGGCCCACCTGATGTTTATTCTGGCCACCACTGAGCTGCATAAGGTGCCGGCCACCATCCGGTCCAGATGCCAGCAGTTCGCCTTCAAGCGCATTCACGCCACCCAGATCGCCCAGCGGCTGGGGTATGTGGCCCAGCAGGAGGGCATCGACCTGACCGCCCCCGGCGCCGCCCTTCTGGCCCGCCTTGCCGACGGCGGCCTGCGGGACGCCCTGTCCCTGCTGGACCAGTGCTCCGGAGCGGGACAGAGGGTGGACGAGCAGGCGGTGCTGGATACCCTGGGTCTGGCCGGAAATCTGGAGACCGCCCGGCTGATGGGCCATGTGGCCGCACACGACACCTCCGCCGCCCTGGAGCAGCTGGGACGGATGTACGCCAACGGCAAGGAGATCAGCGCCATGCTGGGCGAGATGAGCGCCCTGACCCGGGACCTTCTGCTGCGCAAGACGGCCCCCAAGGGGGGCACGGCCCTGCTCACCGGCGGCTATGACGAGGCCACCATGCGCGGGCTGGGGGAGAGCTTTTCCGCCCCCCGTCTGCTTCAGATTCTGACCCTGCTCCAGGAGACCCTGGGGCTGATGTCCCGGAGCAGCAACCGCCGCACCGACGCGGAGCTGTGCCTGCTGCGGATGTGCGACGAGCGGCTGGACGACTCCCTGTCCGGACTGTCCGCCCGGATCGCCCAGCTGGAGGAGCGGGTGTCCAGGGGCGTTCCGGTCCAGACAGCCCCGGCGGCCCCTGTCCAGGTCCAGCAGCCCGAGGTTCGGGCGGAGAAGCCCAAGGCTGAGCCGGCAGCGTTTGCGCCTGTCCCGGCGGCGGAGGACAGACCGCCCTGGGAAGAGGAGGAGCGCCCGCCCCTGCCGGAGGAGCCGGGCGAGCCGGTCTGGCCCGAGCCGGAAGTCAAGATGCCCCAGGCACCAACACAGTCTGCCCCGGCCCCTGAGCCTGCGGCTCCCGCGCCCGCCCCGGCCACCGGGGTCCAGGCGGCGGGGGAGGAGTCCTTCTGGCCCAGCTTTGTGGAGGGCCTGCGGGGCCAGGTGCCCCCGGCAGTGATGCCCTATTTCCACAACCCGGACAAGGTAAAGGGGACCTGGCGGCCCGGGGTGCTGACCCTGTGGGTGGACAGCGCCTTTACCAAGACCATGCTTGGAAAGCCGGCGGTGCTCCAGGCGGTAAGCGGAGCGGCCCAGGCCCGGTTCAACGGTCCGGCCCGGGTGGAGATCAAGGTGGGACAGCCACCGAAGCAGCAGCCCCCCGCAACCCAGCCGCCACAGGCGGACCCGGCCGGGGAGGACACAAAAAATGCGCTGGAAGAGCTGCTGGCCTTTGGAGAGCAGTTCGATAACATAGTGATTCAATAAAAAGGAGTAACGATCGGTATGGCAAAAGGATTTGGCGGCCGCGGCGGTATGGGCGGCATGGGCGGCGTGAACATGAACATGATCAAGCAGGCCCAGAAGATGCAGCAGGATATGATGAAGATGCAGCAGGAGCTGCAGGAGAAGGAGTACCAGGCCTCCGCAGGCGGCGGCGTGGTCACTGCCATGGTCAACGGCAAGCACGAGCTGCGCCAGCTGACCATTGACCCGGACGCGGTTGATCCCGATGATGTGGAGATGCTCCAGGACATGATCGTGGCCGCGGTGAACGAGGCCATGCGTGCCGCCGACGGCGACGCTGCCGACACCATGCAGAAGCTGACCGGCGGTCTCGGTCTGCCCTTCTGATCAGATTTCCCGATCCCGCCTCTGCTTGAAAAGGAGGCGGGATTTTTATATGCAGGACGGCCGGGACGGTGTGGGAACCGGATAATATGTGGAATGATTGCTGCAAAATGGGAAAATCAGGAGAAACGGAATGGTGATTTTCCATTGAATCCGACGGCCTATCCTGCTATAATGTGAACCAATCCCACTTACCCCATATGCAAAAGGAGCTTCCATGAAAAATATAAACTGCAAATCAATACTGCGACGGATTTCCGCCCTGACGGTGGCTGCCGCACTGACTCTGACCACAGCCTACGCCGGCGCAGGAGATCAGAAGCTGAGTACGGTCCGTCCCCTGGTGGAGGGACTTAACTACATCAACACAGTGACCCAGCACCCCCAGGCCGGCCGGGTGGAGAGCCACATGCTGGAGCTGGGTGCCAACAGCACCGTCTATCCCATCATGGTGCAGGGTGCCGGCACCATCTACGGCGCAGCGTCCATCAATAAGGCGGTCCAGTCGGCCCGGTCTATGGGATACCATGTCCTCGGCGCCATCAATACGGACTACTTTGCCCCCAAAAATGGCGTGCCCATGGGAATGGTCATTGAGGACGGGGAATATATGACCAGCCCGGAGGGGCCTGTATCCGCCGCCATAGCGGCGGCCAACGGCCGCCTGGAGCTGGTGGAGAACCCTCAGATCGCACTGACCCTGACCAACCAGCGCACCGGTCAGCAGGTTGGAGTCCATCACCTGAACAAATGGCGTGCCCCCGGCGGCGGACTCTATCTGCTCAACGAGCATTTTTCCACGGTATCTACCCGAACCTCTACACCCGGATGGATGGTCCGTATGGTCCAGGAGACGCCGGGGGAGAACCTGCGGGTATCCGGGGAGATGACCCTGCGGGTCACCGCACTGATCCAGGGCAGCGACCCCCAGCCCATCGGTGCGGGAAACTACATCCTGACCGCCGACGAGAAGGACGGCCTGGGCGGGGTGTTTGCCACCTTCCAGGAGGGTGACGTGATCACCGTGTCCACCCGCTGCAACAGCCCTGTGCTGGAGTCGGCCCAGTGGGCCAGCGGTGTGGGCGATGTGATGATCCGAAACGGATCCCTCACCGATCCCAGCAGATGGCTCCATGTGAGGGAGGGCCGTGCGCCCCGCACCGCTATGGGCGTGCGGGCCGATGGCAGCGTAGTGCTTTACGTGGTGGACGGACGGAGAAAGGGCGTCTCCGGCGGCCTGAGCCAGGAGGACCTGGCCCTGGAGCTGCTGGCCCAGGGCTGCCAGTGGGCGGTCAACCTGGACGGCGGCGGCTCCACAGCCATGAGCGTCTGGGTGCCCGGACAGGCCGGGCCTGCCATCGTGAACCGCCCCTCGGACGGCAGACCCAGAGGCTGCGCCACCTATCTGCTCCTGGTCTCAAACCAGCCCGGTGACGGCGTTCCCGCTCGGCTTGTGCTGAAGGAGGACGGCCTGGTGGTGCTGACCGGCACCTCGGTCACCCTGGGTGACGCGGCGGTGCTGGACAACGGACTCAACGTGCTGGATCAGGCTGCGCAGAACGTGACCATACAATCCCAGAGCGGACTGGGAATTGTGGAGGATAAGGTCTATACCGCGGGCCCCCAGGCGGGCACCGATACCCTGCTGCTGAGCGCCCAGGATTCCGGGCTCCAGGGGACAGGCCAGATCCATGTGGTGAACGCCCTGACTGAGCTGAACATTACATACGCCAGCAGCGGTCAGCCCATCACCGCACTGAATATCAAGCCCGGCCAGCAGGTCGCCATGGCGGCCAGGGGCAGTTATTGGGGCCGGCTGGCCATGCGGGACCAGAGCGGTGTGACCTGGACCGTGGATGGAAATGTAGGCACCGTGGATGCAAACGGTGTGTTTACTGCCAACCGCAGCGGCGGCACCAGAGGCACCATCAAGGCCACAGCGGGCGGCCTGACGGTGGCCATCCCCGTGTCGCTGGAGAATCTCCACCAGGATGTGGGACCGGAGCACTGGGCCTACCAGGCGGTGGAGTACTGCTACGAGCGCAAGCTGGTCAGCGGGATCTCCCCCAGCCAGTATGGTCCCAACTACAATATCCGCCGGGGCGATTTCCTGCTGATGCTCTACCGCGCGGCGGGCAGCCCGGCGGTCACCACCACGGTGAACTTCCCCGATGTGGCTCCCACAGACTACTATGCGGATGCCATTGCCTGGGCCCAGGAGATGGGGCTGGCCTCCGGCATGCAGGACGGCCGGTTTGCCCCTGAAATCAATGTGACCCGGGAGCAGACCTTCACCATTCTGAACCGTGCCCTCCCCCATCTGGGGATCAAGCTCCAGCAGGCCCCGCTGGAGGTTCTGAACCAGTTCAGCGACAAAGCGCAGATATCCGACTGGGCGGCCAAGCACGCCGCCACCCTGGTGGCCAACAAATTTGTGGGCGGCAGCGGCGGACTGCTGAACCCCAGGGGCAACCTGTCCCGGGCGGAGATGGCTGTCCTCCTCTATAAGGTGGGGACCTACGACCCCGCCAATAACCCCGGTACCCCCAATCCTCCCGTGGAACCGGAGCAGGTGACCGGGGTGGCCCTGGACCAGCACGAGCTGGCCCTGGAGGCCGGTGAGCCCTTCCAGCTGACGGCAAACCTTCAGCCTGAGGGGGTCCGGGGGAACATCTCCTGGACGGCCATCAGCAGCGAGCCCGGCATTGTCTCCGTCTCTCCGGAGGGTGAGGTGATCAACCTCAACACCACCGGTCAGACCGTGACCGTGACCATCACGGCCTCTGCGGGTGCGGTGAGCGACTCCTGCACCATCTCCTGCCTGCCTGCCCAGCACTACGGCCGGGTGTCGGAGGCGGCTGCGTCTCTGAATGTGCGCTCCGGCCCCAGCACCGACTATGAGGTCATCGACCGGATCAGCAGCGGGATGCCCGTCCTGATCCGGGAGGAGCTGGGGGACGGCTGGCTTCATATCACCTATCTGTCCAAGACCGGCACGGCCGCCAGCGGCTATGTGTCCCAGACTTACATTACACAGAACTGAGGCCTGCGGCAGCGTAGACCACAGAAACTCCGCACCGGAAAATCGGTGCGGAGTTCTTTTTTGCTGATCTGGAGGGGAAAGTATGAAGATATCATGAATATCCTTGTTTTTAGTTGAAAAGAGAGGGGCTGTGGTGTACAATAAAAAGACTTGCTATGGTCCGCTGACTGGGCGCAGAAGGAGAGATCGCATGTCGAGACAGGAAGAAAACGCAACCAAAACCATCAGCATGATGATGCTGATTACATTACTGGGCAAGCTGCTGGGCCTGTACCGGGATCGACTTCTGGCTGTGAACTACGGAGTAGGGATGGAGGCCAACGCCTTCTACGCCGCCAGCCGCATCCCGCGGGTCTTTTTTGATGCGGTGTTTGCCTCGGCCATCGCGGCCTGCTTCATCCCGGTGTTCAGCGAATATCTGACCCGGGACGGCCGGGAGAAGGCCTTCCGATTCAGCGGAAACTTTTTGACCATCACCGGCGTGCTGTGCGCGGTGTTCTCGGTGGCGGGCATGGCCCTGGCCGAGCCCCTGGTGTCCCTCTTCGCCGTGGGCTACGACGCCCAGACCACCGCCCTGACGGTCTCCCTGACCCGGGTCATGTTCCCCACGGTCCTCTTTACCGGCATCGCCTTCTCCTTTGTGGGCGTGCTCCAGGCCTTGGGGGAGTTTACGGTACCCGCCTTTATCAGTGTGGTCTCCAACGGGGTCATCATCCTCTATTTCCTCACTCTGAACCGGAAATTCGGGATCTACGGCCTGGCCGTGGCCTTCCTGCTGGGCTGGCTGCTCCAGGCACTGGTCCAGCTGCCCGCCCTGCGGCGGAAGGGCTTCCGGTACCGGCCCGGATTTGACCTGCGGTCTGAGGGGATGGGCAAGGTCTTTGCCCTGATGGTGCCCGTGATGGTGTCCACCTGGGTCCAGCCCATCAACCTGACCATCAACTGCCGCTTCGGCTCCCGGCTCTACGATGGGGCCGGGGTCTCGGCCATCGAGATCTCCACCAACCTCTACCTGATCATCGCCGGCGTGTTCGTCCTGTCGGTCACCAATGTGATTTTCCCCAAGCTCTCCCGGCTGACTGCGGGGGACAAGCAGGGGGAGTTCCAGCAGACCCTGATCGCCACTATGCGGGGCTGTCTCTTTTTCATCCTCCCCATGGCGGCCGGACTGATGGTGGTCTCCCACCCGCTGGTGGAATTCATTTACGGCGACGGCCAGTTTGACGCCTTCGCCGTGGACATCACCGCCCAGGCCCTGTTCTGGGTGGCGCTGGGCATGGTGGGCTATGCGGTCCAGAACGTGCTCAGCCGGGCCTACTTCGCCCGCCAGGAGGGCCGGGGTCCCCTGGTGGCCGGTATCCTGTCCATCGGAGCCAATGTCATCCTGTGCCTGATCCTGACCGGCCCGCTGAAGGTGGCCGGACTGGCCATCGCCTCCTCCGCATCGGCCACCATTTACGCCATCCTGCTGGATGTGCCGCTGGAGCGCAGGGGAGAGGGCTTCCTGCTCCAGCCCGCCTTCCTGAGAGAGCTGGGCAAGATGGCCCTGGCCGCCGTGGTCATGGCCCTGGCCGCCTGGGGCGTGCTCCAGGGGACGGCCGGCCTGCTGGCCGGTAAGCTGGGGCTGCTGGTGTCTATGGGCGCCGCCGCCGCGGCGGGCGCTGTGGTCTATTTCCTGATGACCCTGATCCTGAAGCTGGACGAGGCCGTCCTGATCCGGAATATGGTCAAGAAAGTCCTGAAACGAGGTTGAGATATGGAACAAATGAAACGAGTGTTAGAGGGGAGCCTGCTGTGGCGGGCCCTGAACGCCCTGTGCCTGTGGTGCGGCGGACAGTGGCAGAGAAGCGCCGTGATCCAGTGGTTTCTCCATCCGGCCGAGTGGATGGCGGACGCCTCCAGGAGCAGCATCTTCTTCAAGCTGTGGTCGGCCCTGCGCAGCGGGCTGTGCTGGATCTATGAGAAGCTGCATCTGGAGAAGCTCTTCTCGGGCAGCGTCTTTTTGCAGCCCTGGCTCTGGTGTACGCTGACGGTGGCCCTGGCCGCTCTGGCGCCCACCATGGCGGCGGCCGGCCTGACCCTGGTGGTCGGGGCCTCCCTGCTGCTGACCCTGGTGAGCCGCCGGGAGCGGCAGCTGTACTACGCGCCCATGAACAAATATATCCTGCTGTTTTTCGGGGCCTATCTGGTGGCCATCGCCATGTCGGTGACCCCCTCCGCCAGCCTGAAGCCCGGCCTGCTTTTCCTGCTCTTTGTGGGGGCGGCCCTGGTGACTGAGAACAGCCTGACCACCCGGAAGCAGCTGGAGTTCTTCACCGGAGCCCTGGTGCTGCTGGCCGCTGTGGTGTCCCTGATCGGCGTTGCACAGTATGTATTCGGCGTCAGCGGGGCGGACTCCTGGGTGGACTCGGATATGTTCTCCGAGATCACCACCCGGGTGTACAGCACCCTGCAAAATCCCAACGTGCTGGCGGAGTACCTGGTGCTGATCCTGCCCCTGGGCGGAGCGCTGCTGCTCACTGCCAAGGATTGGGGCAGACGGATCCTGTGGTTCCTCTGCTGCGGCCTGATCACCCTGTGCCTGCTGTTGACCTTCTCCCGGGGCGGCTGGCTGGGCGCCCTGATCGCGGGGGCCATTTTTGTGGTCATGCTCAGCCCCAGGCTGATCCTGCTGGCCCCGGTGGCCCTGGTGGTGCTGTGGTTCCTGCTGCCTGACACCATAAAGAGCCGGTTCAGCAGCATCGGAGACATGAAGGACAGCTCCACCTCCTACCGGGTGGCCATCTGGATGGGCACCATCGCCATGCTGAAGGACTACTGGCTGTGCGGCGTGGGCCCCGGAACGGAGGCCTTTAATCAGATTTATCCGGCCTACGGCTACCAGGCGGCCAACGCCCAGCACTCCCACAACCTGTTTTTGCAGCTGGTCAGCGACGGCGGTATCTGCACCCTCATCCTGTTCCTGGTGATTATTTTTGCCTTTGGCCGCCAGATCTGCGCCTCGATCTCCAAAAATAAAAACTGGCGGTCCCGGATTTTCCCCATTGCGGTGCTGTCCGGTGTACTTGGCTTTTTGGCCCAGAGCATGACTGACCACACATTCTACAACTACCGCGTGACCCTGGTGTTCTGGGCCGTGCTGGGTCTGGGCTCGGCCTGGGCCCGGGTAGTCGGGGAGGAGGCCGAGCAGGCATGATCCGGGTACTGGAGATTATCAGCGATACCAACATCGGCGGCGGCGGCATCAGCCTGCTCAACTATCTGAAATTCCGGGATCGGGAGCACTTTCAGGTCTCGGTGGCCCTGCCCCGGGGAAGCGCCCTTGTGGAGCGCATCCGGGAGCTGGGCGGGGTGGAGCTCTATGAGCTGGATGCCATGGCGGACAAGTCCATGGACCGCGCGGCAATCGCCCCCCTGCGGAAGATCATCCGGAAGGCGGACCCCCAGCTGATCCACACCCACGGCTCACTGACCGGGCGGGTTGCCGGCAAGCTGGAGGGGCGCAAGGTGATCTATACCAAGCACTGCGCCTTCCCGCCCACCGGCATCAAGGCCACGGCCCCCGGGCGGCTGCTGGTCCGGACCATGGACGGGCTGCTGGCGGACGGGGTGATCGCGGTGGGACCCTCCGGCCGGGAGATCCTGGAGCGCTCCGGGATCCCCGGGGATCGGATCTATGAGATGCTCAACGGCACCGCCTCCCTGCTCAAGCCCACGCCCGAGGAGCGGGCGGAGGTCCGGGCAAGCTACGGCTTTGGTCCCCGGGACTTCGTCCTGGGTATCCTGGCCCGGGTGGAGGAGTATAAGGGACATGCCGTCCTGCTGGACGCGGTCAAGGAGCTCCATGCCCAGGGAAAGTCCGTCCGCCTGCTGGTGGCCGGCGAGGGCAGCTATCTGGAGCGCCTGCGGGAGCAGGCCGGGGAGCTGCCCCCGGAGACGGTGGTCTTTGCCGGCTTTGTCCGGGACGTGAAGCGGGCCCTGTGGGCCATGGACGTCCAGATCAACGCCTCCACCGAGAGCGAGACCAGCAGTCTGTCCCTGCTGGAGGGCATGAGTCTGGGCCTGCCCGCTGTGGTCAGCGATATCGGCGGAAACCCGGCCCTGATCCGGGACGGGAAAAACGGCCTGATCTTCCCCAACCGGGACAGCGGCGTCCTGGCCCGCCGTGTGGCCGAGCTGATGGACGACCCGGCCCTGATGGAGAAACTGAGCGCCGGGGCGGAGGAAATCTACGCCCAGCGCTTTACCGGCGAGATCTATGCCGGAAACATAGAATCTGTTTACACAAGTGTATTGAAAGGAGCTCCTCATGGAACAAAAAACACCTAAATTCCGTCTGCACCTCAATCTGTTTGACGGGATCGTCCTGATTCTGGCCATTTGTGCGGCCGCCCTGCTGGTCTGGAACCGCATCAAGCCCGCAAGCAGCGGAAGCGACGCCCCTGCCGCCTCCAGCTTTCAGTACACCATCTGCCTGAGAAATGCCATGGATGGCCTGCATGAGCACGTCAAGCCCGGCGATCACCTGGTGGACGCCGTGAAGAACTTCGAGCTGGGCCAGGTCAAGTCCGTCCGGTTCATGCCCGCCACCCAGTCCATTGTGGACGAGGAGAGCCAGACCTATGTGACGGCTGAGATCCCCGGCAGCGAGGACGTACTGATCGAGGTGGAGACCACCGCCTCCATCGGAGACGAGCGGGTGACGGTGGGCAGCGGATACGAGCTGCGCGTGGGCGAGAAGATCTTTGTCCGGGGTCCCGGCTATCTGGGCGCCGGTGAAGTGTACGCCATGGAGAGAGGTGAGTGACCATGAAGAAAATCATTGATCAAAACGGGAGACTGTTCGGCAAGATCAGCGTGGTGGACGTACTGGCCGTGCTGGTTGTGATCGTGCTGGCCTTTGCCCTCCATGTCAAGCACAACGAGCTGGAGGCCACCGCCAACAAGGGGGGAGAGACCACCATCACCATCACCATGAAGGCGGAAAATCTGCCCCTCTACGTGGTGGACGCCATTCAGACAGGCGACAAGGTGTACGACAAGGAGCGGCCCAGCGGCGGCCCCATCGGGGTCATCACCAAGGTGGAGGAGCAGCCCGGCAGCAAGGTGGAGAAGCTGAGCAACGGCACCTTTGCCCTCCTGCCCAACGCGGATAGCCGGAATCTGATCATCACCGTGGAGGGAAGAGGTCTGGTCACGGATGGGCGCTACGCCATCAATCGGATCTACGACATGGGCGTCAACGCCAGCCGGACTTTTTACAGCAATTACGCGATGTTTGTCGCAAAGGTGACCGACATCGGTTAAGGAGAGATCAGTGTGAAGATCCTTATGGCAACCATGGGTCTGGACATCGGCGGTGCCGAGACCCACATTGTAGAATTGTCCAAGGAGCTGAAGGCCCAGGGACACGATGTGGTGGTGGTATCCAACGGCGGTGTCTATGTGGATGAGATTACGGCGGTGGGCATCCGGCACTATCAGGCCCCGCTGCATCGGCGGAGCGTGGGGGAGATGCACCGCGCCAAGGCCATCCTGCGGCAGGTCATCGAGTCGGAGCGGCCCGATGTGGTCCACGCCCACGCCCGCATCCCGGCCTTTCTGTGCGGACAGCTGAAAAAGAAGCTGGATTTTGCCTTTGTCACCTCCTGCCACGGCGTTTACCAGGTCAGCCGGGCCCTGCGCCTGCTGTCTGACTGGGGAGAGCGCACCCTGGCAGTCTCGGAGGATATCCGGGATTACCTCATCCGGGAGTATGGGATCCCCGCCCAGCATATCTCAGTGACCATCAACGGGATCGACACGGAGAAGTTTTCTCCCAAAATCTCGGGGGAGCGGGTCCGGGCCGAGCTGGGCCTGGGGACCGCTCCTGTGCTGTGCCATGTGTGCCGCCTGGACGCCTTTACGGCCCCCACCGCCCGTCAGATCATCCGGCTGGCCCCGCAGCTGACCCAGGCGGTCCCGGAGCTGCGGATCGTCATTGTGGGCGGCGGTGAGGTCTATGAGGAGCTGCGGGAGCAGGCCCGGGAGGTCAACCGCCGAATCGGGCGGGACTGCCTGGTCCTCACCGGCCCCCGCACCGATGTCAACGAGCTGGTGGCCGCCTGTGACGCCTTTGTGGGCGTCTCCCGGGCGGCGCTGGAGGCCATGTCGGCGGAAAAGCCGGCGGTGCTCTCCGGGGCCCAGGGCCACACCGGACTGTTCACTCCGGAGCTGCTGGAGAAGGCGGTGGACACCAACTTCTGCTGCCGCACCGACCCGGTGGCCGAGGACGGACAGCTGCTGGAGGCGCTGGTCACGGCGCTGACGCTGCCCGCCGAGGAGAAGGCCCGGCTGGGGGCCTACGGCCGCACAGTGGTCCGGGAGCACTACTCCGTACAGCGGATGACCAGGGACTGTCTGGCCGTGTATGAGCAGGTGCGCCACCGGAAGTACCGGGTGGTGATGAGCGGCTACTACGGCTTCTCCAATGCGGGTGACGATGCCATCCTGCAATCCATTCAGCAGGCCATCCAGAAGGCTAGCGACCAGGTGGCCATCACCGCCCTGTCCAATGACCCGGAGCTGACTGAGCGCTGCTACGGCATGGACGCCCTGCCCCGGTTCCGGATGCGGTCGGTGATTAAGGCCCTGCGCCAGTGCGACGCCCTGATCTCCGGCGGCGGAAGCCTGCTCCAGGACCGGACCTCGACAAGGTCCATCCTCTACTATCTGGCGGTGATCCGTCTGGCACAGCTCATGGGAAAGCCTGTCATGCTGTATGCCAACGGCATCGGCCCGGTCCAGAAAAAAGCCAACCGGCGCAGGGTCAGACGCACTGTGGAGCGGGCCTCTCTGGTCACGCTGCGGGACCACAGCTCCGCCGAGGAGCTGCGGGATATGGGGGTGACCCGGGAGGACCTCTATGTCACCGCCGACCCGGTGTTCCACCTGGACTGCGCCCCGGAGGAGCGGAGCGCCCAGCTGCTCCAGGGGGCCGGACTGAGCCTGGGCGACAAATTCGTGGCGGTCTCCGTGCGGGACTGGCCCGATTCCCAGGAATTTTTCCGGGGGGTGGCCGGTCTGTGCGACCACCTCTCCCGAACCTACGGGCTAAAGGTCCTCTTCCTGCTCATGCAGCCCAGCCGTGACCGGGCGGCTACCCAGACGGTGCGGGAGTGCATGGAGGAGCCCTCCTGGCTGCTGGAGGAGTCCTGCACCCCCAGTGAGCTGATGGGCGTGCTGGGACAGGCCAAGCTGTGCCTGGCCATGCGCCTGCACACGCTGATCTTCTCCGCCCGTGTGGCGGTCCCGGTGCTGGGCCTGGTCTACGACCCCAAGGTGGACAGCTACCTGCGGGAGCTGGAGATGCCCGCCGCCGGCTGTGTGGACAGCTTCGATCTGGACAAGGCGGTGGCCCAGGCGGACCGCCTGATGGCGGACTATGATGGGTGCCGCTGCCGGCTCCGGGAGAAATCGGAGTCCCTGATGCTGGCCGCTCAGAAGAACGAGCAGATGCTGCTGGAGCTTCTGGAGCGCAGCAAGAAATAAGGATGATAAAAGGCCGTGAGACTGACCAGGCAGCAGTCTCACGGCCTTTTTTACGTTTCTATGGAAGCTGGCCCCACGCTGTGGGCGGAGCTTGATTTCCTCCCAAAAAGATGATATGTTTTGCAGTAGCAGAGCCCATACAAAAAGGAGGCGCTTGTGATGGCGGAGGAGACCATTCTGAAACGCAAGGGTGTACAGCTGGTGAAAAAGAGGATGAAGGAGTTTTTGAAGCCCTTCGGATTTCAACCCTATCCCCACAGTTCGCTCCGATTTGTGCGGGTGCGGGAGGAATTTATTGATGACGTGATATTGGACACATCCGGGTACCATCTGCAGCCTCAGTATTTGATCTCCCTGCACTGCGCCCCCTTTGAGGGCCTCACCTGTGACAGGGGGCGGCTTTGGCGGACCGCAAAGGAGGAGGTCACGACCTATTTATTCTGGGAATGTGAGCTGACCGAGGATTGCGTGGGTTTTTATTACATGGACCATTTTGAAGCAGTGTGGCGGGACGTGGCCTATACCTTTGAGCATTATGTCCTGCCTCAGATGGATGCCATGACAGACGAGGGGTTCCGGGCGCAGCTCACGGACAGGAGCAGGGATGACAGAGACTTCTTTCTGGCCTATAACCTGGTTCCGGCGATCATGAGATATGGGAATTTTTTTGCAGGTGCGCCTGAGGTGGCGGTATATGGGGTCGATCTGTGGCGTTTGGGGAGCTGTGAGGAGGCGATCCCCTATCTGAGATTTGCGCAGATGAGATACCGGGAGAGTGTGGAATTCAGCGAAGATAAGACAGGCGAAATCTATCTCTGCCGACTCAGGATATTGGAGGTGCTGGACACCCTGCTGTCACTGTGGGACAGCAGGGTGGAAGGCTGGGACCGGCGCGCCCGGGAGCTGCTCGACAAGGTAGCGGCTGATTGGATGGAGTATGTGTGGTAACGCAGCCTGACCTGCATTGTCCGGCCGGAAAAGCGGGCAAAAACCCCGGAGTGAAACCATGTTTCACTCCGGGGTTTGTATTTTTGGAAGGAATTATTTGATTATGTAGGCATTACAGGAGACGGCGGCCGCCCACAAAGCCGGTGGTGTAGTAGGCGGAATTCATGTCGCTGATGATGACGCCGGTACGGGAGGTAGAGGCGTGGATGAACTGGTTGCCGCCGATGTACAGACCCACATGGGAGGCACGGCTGGCCTTGCTGCCGGCCTTCTTGAAGAAGACCAGATCGCCGGGCTGGAGCTCACCTCTGGAGACAGGGGTGCCGTTGCTCATCTGAGCGGAGGCGGTGCGGTTGAGGGTGATTCCGAAGTTGGAATAGACATACTTGACAAAACCGGAGCAGTCAAAGCCGCGGGGGGAGGAGCCGCCGTACATATAGGGAGAACCCAGGTACTTCTTGGCAAAGTCCACGACCTGAGCGCCGGCGCCCACATTGGCGGTTCTGGCGGTGGCAACCGCCTCGGACGCATCAATGATCTTGACATAGCTGGAGCTGACATAGCCGTCAGCGATCTCGTACCAGCCGTTCAGGGTGTCCACAATCTGGACCACAGTACCGGCGGGCAGCTGCTTGACCCGCTCACCGCCCATAGTGGGGGTGGTGCGGACATTCAGAGGACCCTCGGTCACACGGCCGTACACGGGATCATTGACCACCTTCAGCTCCTGGACCTCAGTCTCGTCCATCACCAGATACTCGCCGGAGACGTAGCCCATGGTGCCCTGATAGTTGACCTGGAACCAGCCCTCCTCGGTGATGCCGGAGACCTCCACCTGGGCGCCGTTGGGCAGGGTGGAGAGGATCGCAGCCTCGGTGCCTACACCGTTGCGCAGACGCAGGCCGCCATCAGCGTTGACCGTACCGGAAACTGCAAAAGCGGGAATTGCCATCATAGAGGCAGCCAGGATACCGGCAGTCAGACGCGCGGCGGCAGTTTTAAAAAAATTCATTGGAAGATTCCTCCAAAAACAGATTTTATCTTTTGTAAAAGACGATCAGTGATTGCTCAGAGCACGCTCCAGCCACACGGACGCCACATCAATTGCGCTGTAAAGGTTTTCCTTCTCAGCCTTCTTGACCACGCGGTCCCGGCTCTTCAGATCGGGATCGGTGAACTGGAGCTGAACAGCCACCTTGGTAGCGACATCCAGATCGTCTACCTTTTCAGTGGAGAGAATCTGCATCATAATAATGTATTTATCGGCCATGGAGCCGTAATAGATCAGGTTATCTTTCCGACGCAGGGGATGGCCCTTATAGGAAAGAGGAATATTCTGTGAAGCCATTGTCATCCTCCTTGATTTAGAACTTGTAACCGAATTGTAACATATTTGATACCACTTGTCAAATATTAAAATCGTAATTTTTAAATAATTTTTAGTGGGAAGATACAGTTTTTTGCGGGAAAAAGGGAGCTGAAACAAGAAAATGGAAGTGGGAGCAGGTGATACAGCATTGTGACAGAAAAGAAAATATGAGGTATAATTTAAATTAGAATTAAGATTTTTCCGCTTGAAAGTTTAAAAGTCTATGATATGCTAACAAAAAGGAAGGGGAGATGACCTTGTATACCATTCTGATTTGTGATGATGACCGTGATATTGTTTCCGCTCTGGAAATTTATTTAACCAGTGAGGGCTATCGCACGCTGGCTGCCTACGACGGGGAGCAGGCCATCCGTGCTGTCCATGAGAACGAGGTCCATCTGATCCTGATGGACGTTATGATGCCGGAGATGGACGGCATTCGTGCCACCGCGAAGCTGCGGGAGGAGAGCAACGTGCCGATCATCCTCCTTACAGCAAAGAGTGAGGATACAGACAAGATCCTTGGGCTGAATATCGGGGCGGACGACTATATTACAAAGCCCTTCAATCCCATGGAGGTGCTGGCCCGTGTCAAGAGCCAGCTGCGCAGATACACCAGCCTGGGCGGTGCGGACCGCAAGGAGGAGGGCCTGCTCACCGTGGGGCCGGTCAGCCTGGACGACAACGCCAAGCAGGTGACGGTGGACGGAGAACCGGTGAGCCTGACCCCGATCGAATACAATATTCTGAGACTTCTCATCTCCCATCCGGGACAGGTCTTTTCCTCCGCCCAGATCTATGAGGAGGTTTGGAACGACCCGGCCTACGGCTCTGAGAACACGGTGGCCGTCCACATCCGCCACCTGCGGGAAAAAATCGAGATCAATCCCGCCGAGCCCCGATATCTGAAGGTGGTGTGGGGTCTGGGGTATAAAATCGAGAAGGAGGCTGGCCGATGAGGGCCAAGCTGCGCCTGACGGAACGCATTACCGCCCTGGTGATGGCGCTGCTGTTCTGTCTGAGCGGAGTCTTTGCGGGCAATGCCCTGATGGCCAGACCCTACTGGAATAGTCCGAGCTGGCAGGAGACGATCCGGTTTGAAAATCTGCTCCATAGCTACATCGACCGCACCAGGATCCTGCTCTCCAGCTGCGTCCAGCTCCAGAAGGCGAGAGAGGAGAGCACAAGCTATGTGGAGCGCCAGCAGCTGGAGAACAGTGTCAAGGACCAGCTGAAGGAGCTGTCCCCGGAACAGACCTGGTTCCGCTTTGAAATCAAATCGGCTGACGGCAAAACCTCGTACTACCGCAACGCCAACACCGATGAGGCAATGGCGGTTCAAAACATCTACTACGCCATATTCCGGAAGGGGGATCGGGTGCCCGGGGAGGGCATTGGCTCTGACTACAATATCAATCAGCACGGGAGAGTGGACCCGGATGAGATCGAAGAGGAGATAGAGCTCAGCGGAGACCCGTCAAATCTTTATGTTATTGAGTGCGGCGTGGCGGCCAAGCCTGTGTCTGGTCCGAGAGATCTGTTCAGCCAGCTCTACCAGACCGACCTCCGGAACCGCCAGGGGTACCCAAAGTGGATGTCTGAGACGATGTTTTTCCTGTCCGCAGGCGGTCTGTGTCTGCTGGTCCTGCTGGTGGTATCCGGTCGGCGGGCCATGGAGAAGGACTATGCCCCCCTCTGGATAGACCGCACCTGGCTGGAGCCGGTCCTGCTGTTTTTCCTTCTGATCGAATGGGTGAGCATCATGTGGCTCCTGCCCTGGCTGGTGGGCCAGATGAAGGACTTTTTCCTGATACCGAATGACCACTGGCTGCCCCCTCTGCTCCCCTGGTGTATGGGGGGGCTGGCCGTGGTGACGGGCGTGACCGGAGCCGCGATCCTGCGCACCGTGGTGGTGCGCTTCTGCGCCCACACCATAAGGACCTGCACCATAGTGGGCTGCCTGCTGAAAAAGCTGGGCGGGCTGATCAGACGGTGTGTCAGTGCCATTCCTCTGCTTTGGCGCGGGGGTGTGGTGCTGCTGGTGCTGCTGTGCCTGAGCATCGCCATGCTGCGCAGCCTGGACAGCAGAATATTCATCCCGATGTTTTTACTCTGGCTGGCGGCCCACACCGGGGTGCTGATCTGGCTGTGCATGTGGAGCATCTCCTTCCACCGGCTGAAGGAGGGGGCCAAGACCATTGCTGCGGGCAATCTGAACCACCAGATCGACACCGGTAAAATGCCCCGGGAGCTGCGGGAGCACGGTGAGACGCTGAACAACATCTCCCAGGGCCTGTCCAGCGCGGTGGACGAAAAGACCAAGAGCGAGCGGTTCAAGGCCGAGCTGATCACCAACGTCTCCCACGACCTGAAAACCCCCCTGACCTCCATCCTCAACTATGTGGGTCTGCTCAAAACCACCGATCAGCAGGACCCCCGGGCACTGGAATATATCGAGGTGCTGGACCGGAAGTCCCAGCGGCTGAAAAAGCTGACCGAGGACCTGGTGGAGGCCTCCAAGGCGTCCACCGGCGTGCTCAGTGTACGGCGGGAAAAAATCAGTCTGAGCCAGCTGCTCAGCCAGGCCATGGGCGAGTGGGAGGAAAAGCTGAACGACTGCGGCCTGACCGTGGTGACAAGTCTCCCCGAGGGAGAGACTTGGGTGTCTGCCGATGGCAGACACCTGTGGAGAGTCATCGACAACCTCCTGTCCAACTGCTGCAAGTACGCTATGGAGGGCACCCGGATCTACATTGACCTCAGCCGCAGCAAGGGCAATGTGAGTCTGTCGGTGAAAAATGTCTCCCGGGAGCAGTTGAACATCCCCCCCGAGCGGCTGATGGAGCGCTTTGTCCGGGGGGAGGCCTCCCGCAGCACAGAGGGCTCCGGCCTGGGCCTGTCCATCGCCCGGAGCCTGACTGAGCTCCAGGGCGGCACCTTTGAGCTGTCGGTGGACGGCGACCTGTTCAAGGCTGTTGTCACCCTGCCCCAGGCGGGATGAGTACAGAGCACCCCGGCGGCCCTCCCAGCGGGAGGGCCGCCTTTATTTTACCGGGAAATGTGCGGACAGAGACTTGACACACATTTCTTGGGATGATAATATAATGACTTGTAAGCGCAAGGAACGGAAAAGTAACATCCGGACCCGGCCGACAGAGAGGGGACGCCACCGACTGAAAGCGGCCCTGGGCAGGGGGATGCGAAGTGCGTCCGGGAGCGCGGCGGGTAATGCCGCCCGATTGGACCCCGCTATCGGTCTGTCAAGTGAAACATGAGAGTGGAACCGCGAGTGATCGCCTCTTATGCCCCAACGGGCGTAAGAGGTTTTTTGTTTTTCCGGCCTGAGTTCCACAGGCACCCCCAATATAACCGGAAAAACAGGGAGGAAAGGATGTTTCATGAACTAAACGAGCTGCTTGGTGCGTATCAGAAGCGAGATCCCGCCGCTCGGAGCAAGCTGGAAATCTTTCTGCTGTACCAGGGCGTCCACGCGGTTATTTTTCACCGGGTATCCCACTGGTTCTATCGGCACAGGCTGTTATTCCTGGCCCGACTCAATTCCCAGCTGGGCCGGTTCTTTACCGGCATCGAGATCCACCCCGGCGCCACCATCGGCCGCCGGCTGGTCATTGACCACGGCATGGGCATTGTGATCGGCGAGACCGCCGAGGTCGGGGACGACTGCCTTATCTACCACGGCGTCACCCTGGGCGGTACCGGCAAGGACCACGGGAAGCGCCATCCCACCATCGGGAACAATGTGCTGATCAGCTGCGGCGCCAAGGTATTGGGCCCCTTTAAGGTTGGGGATAATGCCCGTATCGCGGCCAACGCCGTGGTGCTCAGTGAGGTGCCCTCCGACGCCACCGCCGTGGGCATTCCGGCCCAGATCGTGCGCATTGCCGGAAAAGCCCCCCACTTTGCGGATGAAGTGGATCAGACCAGCGTCAAGGATCCCGTTGCGGAAAAGCTGTCCGCCCTGTCGGCCCGCATGGACCTGATCGAAAAGCTGATGGATGAACAATATATGGAAAAACGCGGCCTGAAAATGCCCGAAGGGGCGGCCGCAGAACAAAAGAACTGAGGAGAGATGAACGATGCAGCTATACAACTCCGCTACCCATAAGAAGGAACCCTTTGAGACCCACACCCCCAACCACGTTGAGATGTACACCTGCGGCCCCACGGTGTACCACTTCGCCCACATCGGCAACCTGCGCTCCTATATCATGGAGGATGTGCTGGAGAAGTTCCTGCGCTATGACGGATACAGCGTCAACCGGGTCATGAACATCACCGACGTGGGCCACCTGAGCTCCGATGCAGACACCGGTGAGGATAAGATGCTCAAGGGCGCCCGCCGGGAGCACAAGACCGTCATGGAGATCGCCCAGTACTACACCGATGCCTTCTTTGAGGACTGCCGCAAGCTGAACATCAAGCGGCCCGACACCGTCCAGCCCGCAACCGGCCTGATCGACGACTTCATCCACATCGTCTCCACCCTGCTGGAGAAGGGCTATGCCTACCTGGCTGGCGGAAATGTCTATTTCGACACCTCCAAGCTGGACCACTACTACGTCTTTAACAACCAGGACGAGGAGGATCTGGCCGTTGGCGTCCGCGAGGGCGTGGAGGAGGACCCCAACAAGCGCAACAAGAATGACTTTGTCCTCTGGTTCACCAAGTCCAAGTTTGAGGACCAGGCCCTGAAGTGGGACTCCCCCTGGGGCGTGGGTTATCCCGGCTGGCACATCGAGTGCTCCGGTATCTCCCTGAAGTATAATGGCGAGTATCTGGACCTGCACTGCGGCGGCATCGACAATGCCTTCCCCCACCACACCAACGAGATTGCCCAGTCCGAGTCCTATCTGGGCCACCCCTGGTGCAAGCAGTGGTTCCACGTCCACCATCTGAACACCAACAGCGGCAAGATGTCCAAGTCCAAGGGCGAGTTCCTCACAGTCTCCCTGCTGGAGGAGAAGGGCTACGATCCCCTGGCCTACCGGTTCTTCTGCCTCCAGTCCCACTACCGCAAGGGTCTGGTGTTCAGCTGGGAGAACCTGGACAACGCCCAGGGCGCCTACAACAAGCTCCTGAAGAAGATCGCCGCCCTGGACTCCAAGGACGGCAGCGTGGACCAGGCGGTGCTGGACGAGTACAAGGCTAAGTTTGTGGAGCAGGTGGGCAACGACCTGAACACCTCCATGGGCATCACCGCCCTGTACGATGCCCTGAAGGCCAAGACCAACGGGGCCACCAAGCTGGCCATCCTGGACAGCTTTGACCAGGTGCTCTCCCTCTCCCTGCTGGAGAAGGCCGCCCAGCTGCGGGAGAAGCAGGCCGCCCAGACCCAGTCCAATGCCGGCGGCTACACCGTCACCGGTGAGGGTGCCCCGGCCATCGACGCCCTGGTGCTGGCCCGCGGCGAGGCCAAGAAGGCCAAGAATTTTGCCGAGGCCGACCGCATCCGCGACGAGCTGAAGGCTCAGGGCATTGAGGTCACCGACGTGCCCGGCGGCGCCAGCTGGAAGCGCATCTGAATAAAACCATAAAAAAAGTCCGGAGAACACAGTTCTCCGGACTTTTTTGCGAGACGGTCAGAAAGACGGGCTGGCGGAGCCTGATCGAATTGCCGCCTGATTCTGGATCACAGCGGCAGAGTCAAGGAAAAATTTTGCTTTTTCGGACAGCCCCGTGCTATAATGGGGGTGCAAAGATAAAAACACAGTCCGGTCGGTAGTCCGGGCGCGGCGCAAGCCGTCAGTAACCTGCCTCCTTGGTTGTCCCTTCTTTGCGGTGAAACAAAAAGGAGGAACCTGTCATGGACAGAAATCAGACCAGCTTGACCGTATATTTTGAGGACCCGTTTTGGGTCGGGGTTATGGAGCGGGAGCAGAATGGGAGGTATGAGGCGTCTAAAATCACCTTCGGGGCAGAGCCAAAGGACTATGAGGTCTACGACTTCCTGCTGAAGTACTGGTCCCGTCTCTCGTTCAGCCCGGCCATACCGGGGGACCCCGGAGTGGAGCGAGACACCAACCCGAAACGGATGCGGCGGCAGATCCAAAGGCAGATGCAGGCGCGCGGAGTCGGCACCAAGGCACAGCAGGCCCTGAAGCTCCAGCGGGAACAGGGACAGCTGGAGCGCAGAGAGGTCGCACGTGGGACGCGGGAGGAGGAGCAGGAGCGCCGCTTCGCCCTGCGTCAGGAGAAGCGCAGGTCCAAGCGCAAGGGACACTGAGCTTGCGGACAGAGAAAAATCAGTTGCAATCCCCCGAAAATCGGGTACAATGGACTTACCAAGTGAAAAAGGAGGTATTCCAATGTCCGATTGTCTGTTCTGTAAGATCGCAGAGGGGGAGATTCCCTCCAACAAGGTCTACGAGGACGAGCAGTGCTTCGCCTTCTACGACATCGACCCCCAGGCGCCCACCCACTTTCTGGTGATTCCCAAGGGGCACATCCAGTCTGTCGCCCAGGTGGACGGGAGCAACAGCGCTGTGGTGGGCCACATCTTTGAAGTGATCGCCAAGGTGGCCGCCCAGCTGGGGCTGGAGAGCTACCGTGTGGTGTCCAACATCGGCGAGCAGGCGGGTCAGTCTGTCCCCCATCTGCACTTCCATGTGCTGTCCGGCCGGGATATGACCTGGCCGCCCGGCTGATTCAAAACGATCAAAAAATCCCGGAGCAGCTCCCAGTGGGGAGACGCTCCGGGATTTTGTTTTCAGCGGAAGTAGACCAGGGGGTCCTTGGGCCGCTCGGCCGGTTTCACGCTGGTGGCGTAGAGGACCACGCCCTCGCCGTCGTAGACGATGGACTCCTCCCAGCGGATCTCTGCCGTGACGGTGATCCACTCCCCCTTGCGCAGGGAGCGGACCTTGTCATACTTGCACAGGAAGCCGAAGAAGCGGATATCGTCCTCGCAGCAGGTCATGGCGTTGCGGCCGGGGACAAAGCAGCCCTTGGGCAGCTTCCGGCCGGTCATGGCCTGGGCCTTGTAGGTGATGGTCTTGCCCACATAGCGGTCGGGGTGCTCCTGGATATCCAGATACCAGATGCCGTAGTCCTCGTCCTCCAGCTCCAGGTGGGGCTCCTCCAGAGAGTAGGGGAGGATCTCCTCCACCTCCAGCTCCTCGCCCTGGACATCCTCAAAGACCACCTCGCAGAAGCGGTTGACCGCCCGGATGGAGCGCTTCCAGCCGGACAGGGGCATGTCGCCGGTGCAGCGGTTGAAGAGGACCATATCGGCCTCGGTCACCATGTCGATGAACATGGACTGCATGTTGTTGAGGTACATCTCGAAGGTGGTGCCGTCCACCACGTCAATGGCCTGGTAGAGGCCCCAGCCCTTGGGCAGCTTCAGCTTGCGGAGGATGTCGATGGGCCACATGCCGTTGTACTCCAGCATCACCCGCTCGGGCTGGTAGCGGCGGTCCACTTCCTCCAGAAACTCGGTGTTCAGGTCCTCCTGGGACTCAATGGGGATCATGCGGCAGTTGCGCTTGGACAGAAAGTCCTTGTCGTACTCCACCTCGCCATCCTCGCACATGAGCAGGACGGTGCGCTGGCCGTCGTTGAAGTAATCCATGTTCAGGGTGTCGGTGAGCAGAGTGGTCTTGCCGCCGTCCAGAAAGCCGGTGATCAGATAAAGAGGGATTCGGGAATCGTTCATACAGGTTTACCTCCAGCCTGGATCAGTTCAGCTGGAACAGCTTGACCAGTTTCTCCTCGTTCAGATCGGCGCCGATCACGCACAGACGGCCGGTGTAGTCAGCGGCGCCGGTGCGGATCTGGAACTCGCCGGGGACCAGGTCAAAGTGGAGCCACTCCGCGGCGTCGGCGTTGGGGACGATGCCCTTGGCCCGCAGGATGGTGCCGTAGGCGTCGCCCATGGCCAGGTCGGAGAGGATGTCCTGGAGGTCCTCGCGGCTGTAAGTGTGGGGGGTCTCACGGCCCCAGGAGGTAAAGACCTCGTCGGCGTGGTGGTGGTCGTGCTCGTGGTGGTGGTGTCCGCCGATGTCGCAGCCGGAGCAGGCGGTGCAGGCGGCCTCGTCGCAGCCGTGGTCGTGCTCATGCTCGTGATGATGCTCGTGCTCGTGGTGGTGCTCATGCTCATGGTCATGGTCGTGGCAGCCGCAGGTGCAGTTCTCGTCGTGCTCGTGCTCGTGGTGGTGCTCATGCTCGTGGTCATGGTCATGGCAGCCGCAGGTGCAGTTCTCGTCATGCTCATGGTCATGGTGGTGATGGCTGATCTCCTCCAGCAGCTCCTGAGCCAGGGAGTGGCCGCCCTCCATGACCTCCACGATCTGGGCGCCGGTGAGCTGATCCCAGGGGGTGGTGAGGATGGGGGCCTTCTCGTTGTGCTGACGCAGCAGCATCACGTCGGCGTTGAGCTTGTTCTCCTCCATGTTCTGGGTGCGGGAGAGAAGAATGGCGCTGGCGTGCTCCACCTGGTTGTTGAAGAACTCACCGAAATTCTTCATATAGACCTTGCACTTCACGGCGTCCACCACGGTGATGAAGCTGTGCAGCTCCAGAGCGGCGCCGCCGTCCCGGACCCGCTCCACAGCGGCGATCACGTCGGACAGCTTGCCCACACCGGAGGGCTCGATGATGATGCGGTTGGGGGTGTAGGTGTCCAGCACCTTCACCAGGGCGGCGCCGAAGTCGCCCACCAGGGAGCAGCAGATGCAGCCGGAGTTCATCTCCGTGATCTCCACGCCGGCGTCCTTCAGGAAGCCGCCGTCAATACCGATCTGACCGAATTCGTTCTCGATCAGGACGACCTTCTCGCCGCGGAAAGATTCCTCCAGCAGCTTTTTGATCAGAGTGGTCTTTCCGGCGCCCAAAAAGCCGGAGATGATGTCGATTTTTGTCATAGATTTGAGTCCTTTCCTATATCAAAATGTGTTATGGGATCAATCCCAGAGCAGATTGGTACCTTCCATCATGGCGCACAGCATGCCGGCGGCCACCTGGCGGGTACATAAATCCTGGGGGGCCAGGCCGCCCACCAGGGCACCCAGCAGGTCCAGGTTGCGGGCGTGGATCTGAGCCCAGGGGCTGAAGCTGGCATAGGTCTGCTTGTCCTGGTCGGACAGCTGGCGTTTTGCGTAGTCATAGCCGTCCATGCAGGCCCAGGCGGACAGGTTGGACAGCACCGCGGCCATCTCCTGATAGGTGATGGTGTCGTTGGGACGGAAGGAGCCGTCCTCATAGCCCCGGAGCAAGCCCCGCTTGACCATGGCGCCCACCGCGTCGGCGTACCAGGCGGAGGAGGCGGTGTCAGTGAAGGCGGCGTATTCAGGGGCGGCGGGGAAGGCCATGGCGTTGGTCACCATGGCGCAGAATTCGGCCCGGGTGATGGCCTGATCGGGGCGATAGGACCCGTCGCCATAGCCGCTGAGCAGGCGATAGGCGGCCAGAGTATCAATGGACCGGGCGAATTTGGTCTGGTCCGTGTCCGAGAAGGAGCGGGAGGTGAAGCTCAGTCCCAGCTCCCGGGCCAGAGCCTCCGGTGTGACAGCGCCCCAGGCCCCGCCGGCCCCTTTGGACAGGGTCGCACTGGGGGGCAGGGCCTCCAGCAGCTCGGTAAAAGCGGGGGCATACCCGGGGGATACGGCTTGCTTCAGGTCCACATAGAGGGTCTGACCGGCGATCTCCAGCCGCAGATGGCCCTCAGCCACTCCGGGCTTGGGGCAGGAGAGCAGCATGGCGGCGGAGGTGGTATTCTCCGGGGAGACCATCAGGGTGGGCAGAACGCCCACCGTCTCGTTGGTGGTGCCGTCGGGGGAGAAGAAGCGGTAGACGGTGACCTTCAGGCAGTCGCCGTCGAAGTAGTCGGGGTAATTGCTCTTGTCAAAGAGGTACTGGGCCACGCCCTTTCCGAAGGTCCGCTGTCCCAGGCCGATGCCCACACCCTTATCCCGGATGGCGGCGGAGAAGAGCTCGGAGCCGCTGGCGGAGAAGGGGCTGGTCAGCACGATCAGGGGCTTGTCCGTCAGATCGGGGCAGGAGGGCTTGGTGTAGACGTAGTTGTACTCACCCTTGCTGTCCCGGAAGTAGGACATGAGGGCGGGGCCGATGAACATACCGGCGCTGCCCGCGGCGGCCTGGGTGGTGCCGCCGGGATTTTGACGCAGATCCATCAGGATCACAGAGGCGTCGGCCTCCAGGGCCTCCAGGCCCTCGGCCACCAGCTTGGTGGTGGTGTCACCGAAGCTGTCGCAGCGGATGTAAGCGGCGTTTTCCAGCATCTCGTAGGTGACCACGGGGACGGACACCATGCGGCGGGTGAGGGTGAAGTTCCGGGGACTGGTCTCGCCGGGGCGGGAGATGGTCAGAGTGACCTGGCTCCCCTCGGCCCCGCGGATCAGAGAGGACGGATCCACCTTCTCCGTCAGCGTCACGCCGTCCACCGCCAGAATCACATCACCGGCCCGCAGGCCGGCCTCCAGGGCGGGGGAGTTGGGCAGGATGGACAGGATCATATAGCCATCCTGGTAGGTGGTCTGGATGGAGACGCCGATGCCCACCACATTCTCACCGTGAATGGAGGCCAGAAGCCTCTGGTACTCCTGCTGGGAGAGGTAGGTGGTGTAGGGGTCGTCGATTTTGGAGAGCAGCTCGTCCAGGGTGGCGCACTGGTCAAAATCGGCGGGGAGGGGATCGACGTAGTAGGTGCGCAGCAGATCCTTCGCCTGATCGACCTCCAGTGCGGAAGCGGGCATCGCCAGACCGGCAGCCAGGCAGAAGGAAAGCACCAGAGAGCAGAACCTTTTCATAACGGCCTCCTTATCATAGAGCTTACAGCTTGGGGACGCGGCTGGTCATTTCGTGGCGCATGGGGCCGGTGGACACCATGCGGATGGGGGTTCCGATCTTCTCCTCCAGAAAGTCCACATAGGCCTTGGCGTTCTCAGGCAGGGAGTCGTAGTCCCTGCAGCCGCGGATATCGCACTTCCAGCCGGGCAGCGTGGTGAACACAGGCTTGGCCCGCTTCAGCGCGGGGGTGGTGGGGAACTGGTCGGTGACCTGGCCGTCGATCTCGTAGCCGGTGCAGACCTGGATCTCGTCCAGGTAGCCCAGCACATCCAGGCAGGTCAGGGCCACCTGGGTGGCGCCCTGGATCATGCAGCCGTAGCAGGTGGCCACCGCGTCAAACCAGCCCACCCGGCGGGGGCGGCCGGTGGTGGCGCCAAACTCCCCGTGGTCTCCGCCCCGCCGGCGCAGCTCGTCGCCCTCGGGGCCGGTGAGCTCACTGACGAAGGGCTCGGTCTTGGAGCCCACGCAGGAGGAGTAGGCCTTGGTGACGCAGATGACATCCTGGATGGAGGTGGGCGGGATGGAGGCGCCCACACAGCCGAAGCCGGCCAGGGTGTGGGAGGAGGTGGTCATGGGGAAGATGCCCAGGTCCGGGTCCTTCATGGAGCCCAGCTGGCCCTCCAGCAGAACGGCCTTGTTTTCCTTCAAAGCCCGGTGGATGAAATCAACGGTGTTGCCCACATAGGGCCGGATCTGCTCCCGCTGCTCCAGCAGCTGCTGATAGAGCTGATCCACGTCCAGCTTGGGCTTGTGGTAGAGGTGCTCAAAGAGGACGTTTTTCAGATCGACGGCGGCGGTGAGCCGCTCCAGCAGGCGCTGGTCGTCAAAGAGGTCGCACACCTGGATGCCTGTCTTGGCGTATTTGTCGGAGTAGAAGGGGGCGATGCCGCTTTTGGTGGAGCCGAAGGCCTTGCCGCCCAGCCGCTCCTCCTCGTAGGTGTCCTGAAGAACGTGGTATGGCATCAGAAGCTGGACCCGCTCGGAAATAATGAGCTTGGGCGCGGGGACCCCCTGGCTGGTCAGGTCGTTGAGCTCGTGAATGAATTTCTGGATATCCAGGGCCATACCGTTGCCAATGACGTTGGTGATATGGGGATAGAAAACGCCGGAGGGAAGAATATGCAGCGCAAAGCGGCCATAATCGTTGATAATGGTGTGGCCGGCATTTGCCCCGCCCTGAAAGCGGACAACAACATCGGAGACCTCGGCGAGCAGATCGGTAATTTTCCCCTTTCCCTCGTCGCCCCAGTTGGCACCCACAATCGCTTTAACCATAAGAAGTTACCTCCAAAAGTCGGAATCAGCGGCACAGCAAGCGTGCAGCCTGCCCGTAATGTAACAGACATATTATATCTGTTTCCAGGGGGAGATGCAAGGGAAGCAGGTGAATTTTGCGTCCTTTCGGCCAAAAAGGAACCGGCATGGACAGGCCATGCCGGTTGAAACGGTGCAGATCAATAATTTTCAGCCTTCAGCTGGAAGTAATCGCGGGGGTGAGCACAGACGGGACATACCTCGGGGGCCTCCTTGCCGATGTGGATATGGCCGCAGTTGGAACACTGCCAGATCATATCGCCGTCGCGGGAGAACACCAGGCCGCCCTCCACGTTGGCCAGCAGCTTGCGGTAGCGCTCCTCGTGCTCCTTCTCGATCTTGGCCACGCCCTCAAACATAAAAGCGATGTGGTCAAAACCCTCCTCACGGGCCTCTTTGGCCATGGTGGCGTACATATCAGTCCACTCATAGTTCTCACCCTCAGCGGCAGAGGCCAGGTTCTCGGCGGTGGAACCAATGCCGCCCAGCAGCTTGAACCAGAGCTTGGCGTGCTCTTTCTCGTTGGCAGCGGTCTCCTCAAAGATCTTGGAGATCTGGACGTAGCCGTCCTTCTTGGCCTTGGATGCAAAATAGGTGTACTTGTTGCGGGCCTGGGACTCACCGGCAAAGGCGGTCCACAGATTGGCTTCGGTTTTGCTTCCCTTCAGTTCAGGCATCATGACAACCTCACTTTCTAATCGTTCGAAACTTAATAAGAATTATTCTTATTAGTGAGACCAGTATAACAACTTCCGGTTCCGCTGTCAATAGGTTTTCCAAGATTTATAAAGAAAATACAGGGAATTCTGCGAACTCAGTCCCGGTCCAGCCCCAGCACATCGTAGTACTCGTCGGAGAAGCGGAGCGCGGCCGGGTCAAAGGCTTTTTGGAGGGCCTTGACCCGACGGAAGGGGTCTGTGGGGGAGAGCCCGAACTGGGCTGCAATGGTCTGGAGGGCCCTCTCCTTGTCAGCGAAAACGGCTTCGCAGCCGGGCCAGGTCTGCTCCCTGTCCTCCCGGAGCAGAGTTTGGTATTGCTCCTCGTTCATCCAGTGGATCTGGGACAGGACGTTAGCGTCTCCGCAGCTGAGGAGATAGGAGAGAAAGGAGCGGAAATCCTCGGCCACCGGCAGGACGTAGGTGCCGATTTCCCCCATCTCCGGGTCCACACAGAACACCCGCTCATCCCCGGGCAGGAGGATGAAGTGGATCCCGTCCACCCCAAGGCGGGCAAACTCCTCTGCGTCCACAGGAGTGCAGAAGTAGTCGGAGCCGCTGCTGGGCTCCAGACCGATGGCGGAGAAGTTGAGGTTCAGGGAGAAAAAGCGGGAAAGATCATCTCTTGTCATGGAAAACACCTCTTTCATTGAATCGAAAATGCAGACAAAATAAACACAATCAGTATATAACAGAATCTATTATACTATAAGGAATGAAAAATGGATCAAAAAATGGCAGGCGGAGCAAAGACTCCGCCTGCCGAACGCGTGTATAAAGGGAGTGCTTACAGACCCAGCTTCATAGAGACGACGTTGTCCACCATAGCCTCGTCGAAACAAGCTCCGTATCATTCGCATCCTCCGAAACGGAGCATGCTCACTCACTGCGCTGTTTCTCCTCTCCCATCCGCGCCCGCTTCGCTGGGCCGCAGATGGGTTCCCGAGTATCCAGCATCAGAGGATCCTTGCCGCCGATCCCATGCGCGGCAAGCCGCGCATGGGGGCCCTATTATTGAAATCCTCGGGCGAAGTGAATTCGCCCTGCGGAAATTCTTCGCATACGCTCCGAATTTATTGGGCGTCGGCTTACAGACCCAGCTTCATAGAGACGACGTTGTCCACCATAGCTAGGGCGTTGTCCAGCATCAGAGGATCCTTGCCGCCGATCCCATGCGCGGCAAGCTGCGCATGGGGGCCTTATTATTGAAATCCTCGGGCGAAGTGAATTCGCCCTGCAGAAATTCTTCGCATACGCTCCGAATTTACTGGGCGTCGGCTTACAGACCCAGCTTCATGGAGACGACGTTGTCCACCATAGCCAGGGCGTTATCCAGCATCAGAGGATCCTTGCCGCCGCCCATGGCGGAATCGGGCTTGCCGCCGCCGGAGCCGCCGGCAATGGCGGAGACCTGCTTGATGATGTCGCCGGCCTTGACGCCCTTCTTCACAGCCTCCTTGCCGCACACGGCCAGGAAGGTGATTTTCTCGCCGTTGACGGTAGCCAGCACAGCCACCACGTTGGGCTCCTTGTCCCGCAGGAAGTCGCCCATACCGCGCAGACGGTCGGCGTCGGCGTCAGGGATGGTGGCGGTCAGGACCTTCAGCTCACCCACCTCGTGGGCGCTGAACAGGAAACGCTCAGCCATGCTCACGGCTTCACGGGCCTTGAACTTCTCCACCAGCTGGTGCATCTGACGCAGCTCGCCCATGACGGACTCGGCGCGCTCGCGCAGCTCGCCGGGCTTGGCCTTCATCGCGGCAGCGGCCTGGAAGAGCATCTCCTGGTTGCGGTTCATCACATCCAGAGAGGCCTGGCCGGTGGTAGCCTCGATGCGGCGCACGCCGGAGGCCACAGAGAACTCGCTGGAGATGTGGAACACGCCCACCTTGGCGGTGTTGTCCAGGTGGGTGCCGCCGCAGAACTCCACGGAGAAGCCGTCGCCCATGTCCACCACGCGGACCACGTCGCCGTACTTCTCGCCGAACAGGGCGATGGCGCCCTTCTTCTTGGCCTCCTCGATGGGCAGCTCATCGGTGTGGATGTCATAGCCCTGGAGGATGGCCTCGTTGACCAGAGCGCTGACCTTGGCCAGCTCCTCGGCGGTCATGGCGGAGAAGTGGGTGAAGTCAAAGCGCAGACGGTCGGGCTCCACCAGAGAGCCGGCCTGATGGACGTGGTCGCCCAGCACCTCGCGCAGCACCTTGTCCAGCAGGTGGGTGGCGGAGTGGGCGCGCATGATGGCCTTGCGGCGCTGCACGTCGATGGCGGCGGAGACGGTGTCGCCCAGCTTCAGAACGCCCTGGGTCACCTTGCCGGTGTGCATATACTTGCCGCCCTTGTTCTTCTGCACGTCGGTGACCTCAAAGGTCATGCCGTCGGCGGTGATGGTGCCGTGGTCGGCCACCTGGCCGCCCATCTCGGCGTAGAAGGGGGTCTTGTCCAGCACCACAATGGCCTCCACGCCGGGCATCAGCTCCTCGGCCTGCTCGTTCTCCACCACCAGGGCCACCACCTTGGCGCCCTCGATGGAGGTGTGGTCGTAGCCCACGAACTCGGTGGCGGGGATGTCCTTGCCGAACTCCACGCCGGCCCAGCCCAGATCGCCCAGGGCCTCGCGGGCCTTACGGGCGCGCTGGCGCTGCTCCTCCATCTGGTGGTGGAACTCCTTCTCGTCCAGGGTCATGCCCTGCTCCTCCACCATCTCCAGAGTCAGGTCCACGGGGAAGCCGTAGGTGTCGTAGAGCTTGAAGGCGTCCGCACCGGAGAAGATCTTTTCCCCCTTCTCTTTGTGGGCGGAGAGCATGTCGTTAAAAATCTTCAGGCCGCCGTCGATGGTCTTGGCGAAGTTCTCCTCCTCCACGCGGATGACCTTGGTGATATAGTCCTGGCGCTCTCTGAGCTCGGGGTAGTGGCCCTCGTTCTCGTGGACCACAGTGTCCACCACCTGATACAGGAAGGGCTCGTTGACGCCCAGCAGCTTGCCGTGGCGGGCAGCCCGGCGCAGCAGGCGGCGCAGCACATAGCCGCGGCCCTCGTTGGAGGGCAGAACGCCGTCGCAGATCATAAAGGCGGAGGAGCGGATGTGGTCGGTGATGACGCGCAGGGAGACGTCCTTCTCCTTGGACTGGCCATAGGAGGCGCCGGTGATCTCGGTCACCTTGTTGGTGATGTTCATGACGGTGTCCACATCGAAGAGGGAGTCCACGTTCTGGCACACCACGGCCAGACGCTCCAGGCCCATGCCGGTGTCGATGTTCTTCTGCTTCAGCTCGGTGTAATTGCCCTCGCCGTCGTTGTCAAACTGGGAGAACACGTTGTTCCAGACTTCCATATAGCGGTCGCACTCGCAGCCCACGGTGCAGCCGGGCTTGCCGCAGCCGTACTTCTCGCCGCGGTCGTAGTAGATTTCGGAGCAGGGGCCGCAGGGACCGGAGCCGTGCTCCCAGAAGTTGTCGGCCTTGCCAAAGCGGAAGATGCGCTCGGCAGGAATGCCGATCTCCTTGTTCCAGATCTCGAAGGCCTCGTCGTCCTCCTCATAGATGGAGGGGTACAGGCGCTCGGGGTCCAGGCCCACCCACTCAGGGCTGGTCAGGAACTCCCAGGACCAGTGAATGGCCTCGGTCTTGAAGTAGTCGCCGAAGGAGAAGTTGCCCAGCATCTCAAAATAGGTGCCGTGGCGGGCGGTCTTTCCGATGTTCTCGATGTCGCCGGTGCGGATACATTTCTGACAGGTACACACGCGGTGACGGGGGGGCTCCTGTTCGCCGGTAAACCAGGGCTTCATGGGGGCCATGCCGGAGTTGATCAGCAGCAGGGAAGCGTCGTTCTGGGGGATCAGGGAGAAGCTGGGCAGACGCAGATGGCCCTTGGATTCAAAGAACTTCAGGAACATCTCGCGCAGCTCGTTCAAGCCAAAGGGTTTGGGATCGCGCATAGAAATTTACCTCCGTTTATATTTATTTTCTTGTGAACAGATGGAAAGGGGGTCAGACCTTCCGGACCTGGAGACCAATCAGGGTCAGGTCGGTATCAAAGGCCAGGCGGTAGCGGACGTTTTTCTTCTCGTGCTTGCACACAAAGACGGCCACGCCAAAGGACTCTCCGGAGTCCTTGTCGGACTGACCGGTGGCCATGGCCTCGGTCTCCTCCACGAAGGCGCCGGCCTTTTCGATGGTGGGGACCATGATGGACTCGATGTCGGCGGCGGTGATGGGACCGTTTTTGGTGCCGGCCTCTACCACGTCGGGGCGCAGGGCGTCCACGACGGCCTGATACTCTCCGCTGGTCAGCAGAGCCATGACTTCACGGCCGGCGTCCAGCAGCTGGGTCTCGTCCATGCCCTCGGGCAGAGGGTTGCCCTTGGGGGTCCCACAGCCGGACAGCAGGAAGAGGGACAGGGCCAGCACAGCGGCGGTGATCAGAGCGGTGATTCGTTTCATTGCAGTTCCTCCAATCTCATGGGTCGGGGCAGTCCCAAAAGAAAACCGCCCCTGACACAGTCAGGGGCGGAAAAATCCACGGTACCACCCTGATTATCCGAAAACGGACATCTCAGCCATCCGATAACGGGGATGTTCCGTCCCGGTCCTCCCGGGCAGCTCAGAAGTGGCGCGCACAGTCGTGTTGCATGAGGGCTCTCACCGTCCCCTCTCGCTCCGTGCAACGTGCTGTGCTTAGCTTCATCAACGCATTTCCAGTATATTTTATCACATTTTATAGGCTTGTCAACTGATTTTGAAAAAATGGGAGAATCGGCAGGTCAACTGGTTCTGTGCATGCCTTCTTTTGCGGCAGCGATGAAAGCAGGGGAAGGACTTCCTGTACTCAGGCTTCCCGTCAAAAAACACTTGCCTATCATGACTGCGCACAGCAGATAGGGCCATTCTCCAATCAATTTGACATAAAATAGAAACGGTGTTACACTTTGAACACAAAATGGATTGGTAAAAAGAACAAGTAAATAGAGGATATAGCGATATATTTTGACATATTCAATAATCTGCGGTGGGACAAGGAACTGGTATCAATTGCCTCAAAGCATTCGCTGGAAAAAGGCGAATGCGGAGACATCCTGGGAAGTCTCAGGAGAAAAAAGGTTGAAAAAGGGAGGGTGCAAGCAATACTTGCCTCAATGTAAGGTGAACATGGTTTACGATTTGGATTGCTTGATATAAAATTGGAGATGTCATAAAACATGGAATTAAATGAAAAGCTAAAGTTTTTAAGAAAAAAACACGGCCTATCTCAATTACAAGTTTCTGAAAAGATATTGGTATCCAGGCAGGCTGTATCCGGATGGGAATCTGGAAGCTCGAGACCATCTATTGAAAATTTGCAGAGCTTGAGTAAATTATACTCCATTCCTTTAGAAATCCTGTTGGATGATAAGGAGAACGTAGAATATAAAGCAGATGTTCAGCAAGGGATAGACCCCAAGGAACAGGACATAAATGAAGAAGCAGCTGAAAAGAAGGCATTTGAGATACCTGAACTGAGGCGTAAAAGCAGACAGAAGTATATTGTGCTTGGAGTCGGCGTATTGATCACAGTTTTGATGCTTATGTTTATCCACATGAGAGGACAAGCTAACCAGGTTCAGGAGTTTGAATTTAAGGAGATGGGGAGTGATAGCTGGAATATAGCAGATGAAGAGGAGTTTACTTTACACTGGGAATAAGAAAGAGAGGAGGGAGAAACAGTGCGAAAAAAGATGAATATCAAGAAAAAATACATATACATTATCATTTTGGTGATTGGTCTGATCGTCTGCTCTCGCTGCAATCTTGTTTTGTGCCTCGATCATCATAATCATTACAGCCTGACAGATAGAGCTGTACTTGCAGCGGCATTATGGGTGATTTGGATCGGGATTGGTATTTATCTGTACTGGTTTCCAAGTAAAGGAATTTATCCCAATAGCATCATGCTGGCTGTCCTGGAGGCGATTAGCTGCCTTGGCTTGGTGATGGAATCTATGACTGGCTTGCTGTACTTTAGTTTTGCTTCTCCGATACTACCCACATATCTGCTGATTTCCCCATCGTCGAAGCTGGGAAATATATTGATGGTGGTTCTTGCGTTCTGCTTTATTCCGTACTTCTATTTTTGTTTTCGTGCAGGGGAAAAAAGAAAAGAGCGCTGATCGAAAGATCAGAGCTTGGGAGTGTATGTGCGAGATAGACTTGCCGGTGGTTTTATAGGTCTCCTGCCGGACTGCCAGCGCCTTGTTATAGACAAAGCGGCAGTATCCTAAGGTCTTTTCAATGAGGCAGTCTGTTCGACATCTGGGTAGATACGGAATTTGCAGGCTTTCTCCACGGCTGCTGCCTCCTTTCCCACTTATTATAATTTGCTTTTATGAACTGGCTTTAAACTTTGCCGTCGTAAACGACTCAAGGCCGCCATATGTCTCCTTGCCTTTTACGGTGACATTTGATAAAATGCCCATATACAGCTTTGAGGAAGGACTGAAACGATTGAAGTGCAATATGATTAAGAAATATGTTTTTGTTCCGCTCTTGCTTGCCAGTGTCTTAACTTTTTCCGGATGCACCAGTGGTCAAGTCAATGCTCCCTCAACTCCGTCTACAAACACTACGCCACCTGAATCAACTGATACAAATGATTTCTTTCATGGTAGATGGGTGGCCGGTGACAGTTCCCTTTTTGAGGAGCAGCCACAAGGAAAAGATGCGGCCCTGTTAGATGAATATAGTGGAAAGAGCAGGGCCAAATATGAAGCAGAGGCAGAAGCAAACGGGGTGCCTCTTATCTGGGCAGAAGGTACATGCTTCTCTCCTTCTGGTTCCTATGCTCTTTTCAGCTCCAATCGAAATTGCCTCGATACTTATGGCATGTCTGTGTTCCTGAAAAATTGTGAAACGGGAGAAGAAACCCTATTGTTGGATGGGTCGGACGGAAGTTCTTTCTCGGTAATAGGGTGGTGGCTTGACGAGGAGAGCGCTGTTGTCCAGGTACTCAAGGACAACATTCAGACCTACCAGATATGTAATTTGAATGGTCAGACAAACAAAGTCAAAATGGATTGTACAGTCCCAACCGTTATTGATTTCCACGGAGATGCCTTTGTTTTCTCAGATGGAACGGGCACAAATATTGCCTCCTACGGACGAGTGAGCAAGGATGGGAGCATAACTGGGCTAACCTCTTTTACACCAGATAAAGGGATTCTGATGGACGAGTGTAAAATCAGCCCAGACCAAAGGTACGTTGCATTTAAGGTACGCGAGAGTTATGAAAGTCCGAATCGCAGTGTCGTAGTCTGGGATACCCTTTCCCAGGCTAGTGTCATTCTTCCCACTCCAGAGGTGCCCGACGCAAGCGATATAGCAGCCATTGACTTAGATTGGAGCAAGGAAACCCTTAGTGTTAACTTTGCTGTTACGATTAGTGAAGTGGAACACTATATGCCATTTATGTGGAAAGCGGATTGACCCGCCCTCAGGGCTTTTCATCCAACGAACAGGATAGGGGTCGGCAATGCAAAAGGAACGATATAAAATGGGTCCCCCATAAACAACAACTCTTCTGATGTTGATTTTGGCAGATGATATGATTCTGGATCTCAACAGCAAATCAATCGACACATCTTACAGTAACGATGTAAAGCGGAGCCTTGATACCAGAGGAACTGTATAACTACAAAGAGAACGCAAGGATGAATTACGGAAATCCGATCAGAGATAAAAATTCTCAGTTATCATCTGACAAGCTCATGAAGAACGGAAGAGTCCACCCCATTTTTGTCAGGCTATTATTCTTTAACCATTTGAAAATATATTGGAAGAGGGAGAAACACGGATTGTGTTTCTCCCTCTCTTAGTTACGATGCGCTGCACGGTATTCAGTTGCCCCTGTGCAGGGACGCCCTTTCATCGAAGTTCTTCGGCAGCGGGAGAAGGATTCGAGCGTCGCGGAGCGATGCTCATGGAACCGGATTGAATTGGAGTGAGGGTTCGAATCCCCGTCTCCCGAGAAATGGACAAAAAAGAACTCCGACCTTTCGATCGAAGTTCTTTTGGCAGCGGGAGAAGGATTCGAACCCTCACAAACAGAGTCAGAGTCTGTCGTGCTACCCTTACACAATCCCGCTATCTGGTGTTTTTGTCGTCTCTCTCGCGAGGACAGGTTGTATTATAACAGAGCCAGGAGAAAAGTCAAGGGGTAAAATGAAAAAATATGAAAAAATTTTTAGGAGCTGAAAATCCTTGTCGTTCGACCCAGTTCCTCCGCCCCCTGATTGGACAGTTTCAGAATGGCGTACAGGTTGGGCAGAGCCATCAGAGCGTTGCACAGATCCACCAGCAGCCATACGGATTCCCCCTCCCACAGACTGCCCGCCGCGGTACACAGCAGAAAGAGGATGGCATAGAGCCCGCCGCCCCGGCGGTCTCCGGTGAGAAAGGTCAGGCACTGGCGTCCGTAGTAGCTCCAACCCAGGATGGAGGAAAAGGCGAAGAGCAGCAGGCAGACCGCCACGATCTGAGCGCCCACGGGGCCCAGGACAGCGGAGAAAGCAGCTGCGGTGGTCCCGGCCCCGGCCGTCTGGACCTGACAGCTCTCCGGGCTCCAGACCCCGCTGACCAGAATGACCAGGGCGGTGATGGTGCAGACCAGCAGGGTGGACACGCCGCACTCCAGGATGCCCCACATGCCCTGACGGGCGGGGGAGTTGGTGTCGGCAGCCGCGTGGGCAATGGCGGAGGTGCCCAGCCCGGCCTCGTTGGTGAAGATGCCCCGGGACACGCCGTAGCGCAGGGCGGCCGCCAGGGTGATCCCGGCCCCGCCGCCCAGGGCGGCGCGGGGACAGAGTGCGCAGGTGAAGATCAGCGCAAGGCTCTGGGGCAGGCGGTCGGCGCGCAGGATCAGAACCAGGGTCCCGGCGCCCAGGTAGAGCAGGGCCATGAGGGGGACCAGCAGGCTGCTGATCCCGGCGATCCGTCCGATGCCGCCCGCCATGACCAGGGCGGTGACCAGAGCGGTACACAGCCCCACAGTCAGCCGGTCCAGGCCGAAGGCGGTGTGGAGGGCTCCGGCGATGGAGGACGACTGAACCAGATTTCCACTGACCAGGGTGGCGCACAGGCAGGCCAGGGCGAAGGACCGGGCCAGGCCGGGGCGGCCCAGTCCGTCCCGGAGGTAGTACATGGGGCCGCCCATCCAGCCGCCCTGCCCGTCCGGACGGCGGTAGCGGACGGCCATTGTCTTTTCCACAAAGCTGGTCATCATGCCCAGAATGGCCGACAGCCACATCCAAAAAACGGCCCCGGGGCCGCCCAGCCAGATGGCCGTGGCCACCCCGGCGATGCTCCCGGTGCCGATGGTGGAGGCGAGAGCCGTACACAGTGCCCGGGCCTGGGAGATCCCACGGCCCGCGGGACCCTCTCGGGTGGGACGGAGGATCGATCCCACTGTGGCACGCAGCCAGACCGACAGTCCGAACAGCTGAAAAAATCCGGTCCGCAGTGAGCAGATCAGGCCGGTCAGCAAAAACAAAGACAGCAGCCAGGGGTCCCACAGCCGATCTGTGATGGTTGACAGCAGAGACACAGTTCTCACCTCCCTGAGAGAATATGCGGGAGGGCGGACCGATTATGCCTTCTTATTTGGATGCGGGAGGGCGGACTGGGGCAGCAGGACAGCGGGGGCGCCCTGCTCGGCGGGGGCCAGGGTACACTGAGGGAAGTAAAACTCCATGCCCTCCTGGGTGAGGGCAAAGCGGCGGGATGGGAACCAGCGCCGAAGGGCGGACCGCAGGGCTGGGGAGGGGAGCGGGTCCGCCCCGACCTGCTCCGGGACAGCCTGAGTCAGGGCCTGACGCAGCCCGCCCCGCCAGTTTCGCACATTTGGGAAAAAATCACCCAGGGGAACGGGGGCGCCGGTCCTCCAGCTCCATACGTCGCCCCAGCGGTATTCCAGCGGGGGACCCTCTCCCTGGTCCTCCCGGACCGTGAGGGAGAGGGACAGGTACTGCTCATCCAGCAGCGTCACCTGCCCGGACAGGGCGGCAGACCAGGGTGTGAACGGCTTGGACCGCTCCCGCTGAAGGGCCAGGGTGCAGCAGGCGGACAGATAGGTCTCACGGCTCCAGTGCCGCAGCCAGTGTTGGGACAGGTGTTCATAGTAGCGGTTGGCCGCCCGGGGCAGAGGGCCGGGCCCCCGGAGCTGGGGCCGGGAGAGGGTCAGGGTCAGCACCGGCTCACCGGTGAGGGTCAGCTCCTTTTGCTCCTCCTGCCAGCGGATCTCTCTTTTGGACATTAAATTGGGGGGAATTTCCATCATCGCTCCTCCTTTTACCCATTCTATGCAAAACCGAAGGGGCGCGACTGTCCGTCTGGCCGTTTTGGAACTTTTGTGAAAAGAGCGAACTTCCTATTTACTTTCACATGGTAGACTGATAAAATATAAAAGAATAGTTCCCTCCGGACAGCCGGAGCGGGTGGAAGGAGCGGCGTCATGTCGAAGGTATATGAGAAGGAGTCCAGTGATCTGCTGTATAAGGCCATCGTTGCCCTGAAGGACGAGGACGAGTGCCGGCGGTTTCTTGATGATCTTTGCACTGTATCGGAATTGAAGGCCATGGAGCAGCGGATGGAAGTGGCCATGCTGCTGGATGAGGGCTTGATTTATAGTGATATCCTGGCGCGCACCGGGGCGTCCAGCGCCACCATCAGCCGTGTGAACCGGTGCCTGCACTACGGGGCCGAGGGCTATCAGGCCATCATTCCCAGATTGAAGGAAGCTGAGGGAAATAAGGGATGAGAAGCTACGATTTTTTGGCCGGCTGCTACGATGAGCTGACCTATGATGTGGGCTATGCTGCATGGGCCGACTACATTGAAAAGCAGTTCCAGCGCCGCGGACTGCCCGGAAAAACCATTCTGGACCTGGCTTGCGGCACCGGCTCTCTGACGCTGGAGCTGGCCAACCGGGGCTATGAGATGATCGGCGTGGACCTGTCCCCGGAGATGCTGGCCGAGGCGGCGGAAAAAACCAGGGATGTGGAGGGCGTCGCGCCCATCTACCTGTGCCAGAGTATGGACAAGCTGGATCTCTACGGCACCATCGACGCCTGTGTGTGCTGCCTGGACAGCGTCAACTATGTGACCGACCCCAGAAAGCTGAAAAAGGCCTTTGAGCGGGTCTACCTCTTCCTTATGCCCGGCGGACTGTTCCTCTTTGACATCAACACTGTGGAGAAGCTCCAGGGGCTGGACGGACAGGTTTTTCTGGACGAAACGGAGGACACCTACTGTGTCTGGCGGGCAGAGTACGCCAAGCGCAGCCGGATCTGCTCCTATTTTATGGACATTTTCCGGCTGGATGAGGAGACCGGCCAGTGGGACCGGGGAGAGGAGCTCCACGAGGAGCGGGCCTACACCCCCGAGGAGCTGACCGGGTTCCTCAAAGAGGCCGGGTTCCGGGATATCCGGATCTATGGCGACCGCAGAATGCGCGGGCCCAGGCCCGGGGAGGACCGGATCTTCTTTGTGGCCCGGAAGGACCCGTCCACCATGCAGTCCATGCTGGGCAAAGGCAATTAAAATAGAATGCGCACACTGCGCTGGAGGTTTACTATGCAAGACGAAATCGTAAGAGCCATGACCGCCGACGGCCTGGTCAAGGCGGTGGCCATCACCGGCCGGGACCTGGTGGAGCGGGTCCGCACCGTACACACCCTGCTCCCCATGGCCACAGCTGCCCTGGGCCGCACCCTGATGGGGGCGTCTATGATGGGCGATATGCTCAAGGAGGAGAAGGGGGCCATTACCATCCAGATCAAGGGCGGCGGCCCTCTGGGCACCGTGCTGGCCGTGTCTGACTGTGAGGGCAACGTCCGGGGCTATGTGGAAAATCCCCATGTGGACCTGATCGAAAAGGAACAGGGCAAAATGGACATCGGTGCGGCAGTGGGCACCGACGGACGCCTGACCGTCATCAAGGATATTGGGATGAAGGAGCCCTATGTGGGCTCCATCGGCCTGTTCTCCGGCGAGATCGCAGACGATCTGGCCATGTACTTTGTGGAGAGTGAGCAGATCCCCACAGCCTGTGCCCTGGGTGTGCTGGTGGGCACCGACCAGTCTGTGACGGCCGCGGGGGGCTACCTGATCCAGCTCCTGCCCGGAGCCGGGGAGGAGATCATCGAAAAGATCGAGGCTGGCGTCCGCCGGGTGGGCTCAGTGAGCCATGTCCTGGCCGACGGTGTGGACGGCGAGGCTCTGCTGCGCACGGTGCTGTCCGACTTTGAACTGGAGATTTTGGAGAAACACCCGGTGGAGTATCGCTGCTATTGCAGCCGGGAGCGGGTGAGCCGGGCACTGATCTCCATGGGCCGGGAGGAGCTGACCTCCCTCATCGAGGAGCAGGGTCAGGCGGAGCTGACCTGCCAGTTCTGCGACCGGGTCTACCACTATACCAGGGATGAGCTGACCCAGCTGCTGGACGAGATGTGAATACACATCATGTAATATAGAAATAGAAAGCGGCCGACAGTTTTTTTGAATCTGTCGGCCGCTTTTTCTGTCTTGCATGATCCGGAGGAGGGGGCCTTGGATTGAAAAATTCACAATTACATGGTAGAATCGAAATAACCTGTAAGTCAGTGAGGTGCCATGATGAGTATTCGGAGCCTGGGATATGACAGCGAAAATTTGGACCCCATCATTTGTTATTTTATGAGGACGGTTTTACAGACTCAAACATTCGGTGTTGAAAATCTGCCCGTGAAAAACACACTCGTGGAACCATACAAATCATTTTTGGACGCCGCTATGGGTATTTTTCTGGATGGATGTGCCCCGGAACTGGCTCGTCTGCTGTTGGAGGCGGAGCATGACGCGGTGCTGAGCCGGGGACCGGTTTCTGCGGAAACCGCCCTGGGGTTGCGGCTGATCAAGGAATTCACCTGGCATATCCGCTATGATGAGGACTGTTACGGCTATCTGCTGGCAACGGAAAATATCTGGGGGAACCGCGCGATGGAGTACGCGTCCCTGACCTTTTATCCCAATTTGCCCGAGGAGATCAAAAGCAAATACCGGATACAGCCCCTGATCGAACACATTCCAGAAAAGATGGTTCGGTTGGACGACTATTGAGGGCCTGAGGACAGAAAAAACCGTGAGACCAATGTCTCACGGTTTTTGTATGTCCGCTTCGGGTCTTACAGGAAATCGCTGGAGCAGAAGCAGGTGCCGCGGTTGCTCAGGGCCTCAAGCACCTCGTAGCGCTCCATCTGGATGCTCTTGGTCATGGACAGAGCCTCCTCAATGGGGATCTCCACCAGATGGCCCTCGTTGGTGCCGATGACGCAGTTGGTCCGGCCCTCGGCAATGGCGTTGACAGCGGCATAGCCCATGCGGCTGGCGGTCTCACGGTCACGGGCGGAGGGAGAGCCGCCGCGCTGGATATGGCCCAGCACGGTGACGCGGGGGTCGATGCCCACGGCCTCGTGGATACGCTTGCTGATCTCAAAGGCGCTGCCGGAGCCCTCGGCCACCACCACCATGTAGTGGGTGTTGCCGGCCAGGCGGGCCTGGCGGATCTTCTCCACCACGTCCTGCTCAAAGTCGATCTCCCGCTCGGGGATCAGCACAGCCGTGGCGCCCACCGCGATACCCACATAGAGGGCCAGATAGCCGGCGTGACGGCCCATGACCTCCACCACGGAGCAGCGCTCGTGGGACTGCATGGTGTCGCGCAGACGGTCGATACATTCGATTGCGGTATTGCAGGCGGTGTCAAAGCCGATGGTGTACTTGGAGCAGCTGATGTCGTTGTCGATGGTGGCGGGGATGCCCACCACGGGAATACCCAGACGGGAGAGCTCCAGTGCGCCGCGGAAGGTGCCGTCGCCGCCGATGGCCACGATGCCCTCCAGACCCAGCAGCTTGCAGGTGGCGACCGCCTTCTGGCGTCCCTCAGGGTGCATGAACTCCTCGCTGCGGGCGGTGTACAGGATCGTACCGCCCTTATCAATAATATGGCTGACCTTGCTGGTATCCATCCGGACGAAGTCGCTGTTGATCAGACCATTCCAGCCTCTGCGGATACCAATACACTCCATACCGCGACCAAGGGCCGTACGGACTACTGCACGGACAGCGGCATTCATGCCAGGCGCATCGCCGCCGCAGGTCAGCACACCGATCCGATGAATCTCATTGTTCATAGCTGAGACATCCTCCTCATATAATAGGTTGTATCTGAAGTGCTATCGAAATTCATTATGTCATTATAATGGAATGCTGTCAAGAATTCAAAAAATTTTCCGGGTTGATTGCATAATGAAGTTGGACACCTAAGAAAAAAATCCATAGTGATTTTTC
>JAHHSD010000001.1 GCA_020025425.1 Oscillospiraceae bacterium | reverse complement strand
CACGCTGACCCACAAGGGGAAAGGATCGGGTGGACACAATGGAGAGAAAAGGGCGAAAGCCGCCTGCTTCCTTGAGAGAACAGTTCTTAAAAGACCTCAAAAGCAGAGGATGAACTGCTTCCAATCAGTTGGTAAGGATGAGGTCCCCGGTCCGAATCCGGGTAGCAGCTCCAGAAAAGTCCTTGAAACGAAAGTTTCAAGGACTTTTTTTGTTTTGGAGCGCCGAATTCTGACTGTGTCAGAACTGATAGAGAGTGGAGCTTGCATAAGCGGAGCCGCCCGAGCTTTTATATCACGGCACAGGGGAAAAATATGCTGCATCGATCGAACGCCAGGGACTGATTCCAAAGTCCCGCTTGTATGTGCATCTCTCCAAGGACAGGGAGACTGGGGTCAAGGTCGGATCCCGTCACGGCAAGCCCGTTGTGTATATGGTCAGCGCTCGGCAGATGGCGCAGGACGGGTACGTCTTTTATCTGTCTGTCAACGGGGTCTGGCTCACGAAAGAGGTCCCTGCACAGTATCTTAGAAAATGTAACTCATTACAGTCTTTGAGAGGAGCTCCTCTATGATCAGCACCGGCCCATAGTTCCTTTGACAATCATTGTTCTTCAACAAGCAAAAGAGCACACCTGTCTCCTTGAATAGAGACAGGTGTGCTCTTTTGCTGCAATATATTCCATCCTGAGATGAACACAGGGGTAGGATTCAGAATATGGTTGAACCTGTCAGCGGCAGAAGCCCAACCATTCAAAATCGAGGCGGTGGACATTAGAAAAGAGCGATGCTATAATTAACGAACATCAAGGGAGATATATCAGTCAAAATACTTGGGAAACTGGGGATTTTTTACAAAAAACTGAAGATTACATAACATGGAGCCTTTACAGAGAATTATGCCGGCTTTAAGTGCTGGGAGGGCAGAGCGCAATTTGTAAAACAATCCAGGCGGCCATGCTGGTGCATGGCCGCCTGGATTGTTTTGGCGAAATAGTGTGAAAGAGAAAGGGGGGATTATATCGTATCAAAAAGGATGTCTGTTATACACCTTTACGGCCCAGCAGCTCCTTAGGGATATCTCCGTGACCCTGACCGACAAACTTATAGATCTCAACAGTTTGGCGGATCTGAGCGTCTGTGAGGTGTCTGGTAGGGCCGACAGCACGAGCGGCGAGATATCCCTTGGCGCACTCTTCAAGGTAAACGGCGGCATTTAAAGCCTGTTTGAGGCTGTCACCAGTGGTCATGACGCCGTGGTGAGCGAGGATCACTGCATGTCCCTCGCCCAGGTAATTGACTGTGTCAATGCCCATATCTTCGCTGCCGGGAGAGCTGTAAGGGGAAATGGGGATGTTGCCGCCGCAGGCATTTCCAAGGGTGGTCAGATCGGCCCGGAACTCTTTTTCTTCAATCAGGCTGATGGCCGTGGCATAGGGCTGGTGCGTGTGGATAATGGCATTGACGTCGGGCCGCTTGTTGAAGATATAGAGCAGAGCAGGGGTATCGGAAGAGGGCTTCCGAGTACCCTCAATGATCTTACCGTCCAGGTCCATAACAAGCACATCATCGGCGACCATGTCCTCGTAGATCATGCCGGAGGGAGTGACCAGAAGCTCGCCAGTGGGCATACGCATGCTCAGGTTGCCGCCGGCAAGGGAGATCAGACCATAACGGTCCAGCTTCATGCCTCCCTTGATAATTTCAAGCTTTTCACGCTCGAACATAGAAAATTCCTCCTTAATTAGGGGTGTTGTTGAAAAATACCCAGCAACTGTGTTGCAGTATCGACCATATAGTCGGGAGAAAAACGAGAGAGCTCTTCGGCGGATTGATAGCCCCAGGTAACAGCGCATTTGGATACACCAGCGGCGTCTGCGGTGATCATATCCACATCCGTATCGCCCACATAAAGGCAGCTGCCTGATTGCAGGCGGAGCATGCTGATCATGTTGGCGAGAGAACGGGGATCGGGCTTGGAGATAGAGGTGGGGGTCTGTCCGGCCACAATATCAAAAAGTCCGGGGAACATGTGGTCCATAAGCAGCTCAGCTAAGGGAGCAGGCTTGTTGGTAAGCACGGCGGTTTTTACACCCAGCTTTTTTAATTCACAGAGAAGCTCCTTGATCCCCGGAAAAGGGGTGGTTAGATAGTGGATATTTTTTTTGTATATATCAAGATCATAGGCCCGAATGGGGTCAGTCAGTTCATCCACTTTATCCAAGGGGCAGCCGCCAAGCTGGAGGAGCCTGGCGTAAAACTCGGAAATTGAAAGCCTGCACAGCTCCCGGCACTGATCCATCGAAACGGGGTTAAAGCCGAAGTGAACGAGGGAGAGGTTGCAGTAGTGATGTACGGTTGGGAGGGTGTTGACCAAAGTCCCATCCAGATCAAAAATGCATGCCTCAAACATTACACTGCAGAGAAGTCCTCGAAGCGGATTTCCTCAAGGTCATGCTCGGCAATGTCCAGTTTCTTGCCCATGAGTTTTTCGACAGCGCCGATCAGAGTCATAGCATCCATACCATACTTCTTCAGCAGGTACATCTTGGAAGCGCCGTGGGCGTAGGTATCGTTCAGGCCCACCTTAATCAGCTTCTTGCCGATTCCGTTCTCAGCCATGACCTCAGCCACAGCGGTGCCCAGACCGCCGATCACAGTGCCGTTCTCAATGGTGATGACACCATATTTGGCCTTCTGGCAGGCCTCGACTACCTGAGGATCGGTGAAGGGCTTCAGGGTGGACACATGCAGGTGCTGGATGGATACACCCTTTTCCTTCAGTGCGGCAGTGGCACGCATGGCCTCCTCGGTGCAGATGGAGGAGGAGAGCAGCGTGATGTCTGTGCCCTCTGACAGTACGCGGGCGTGGTTGAACTGAATGGGTTCATTAGCAGGGAAGAAGCGGGGGACCTCCTTGCGAAGCATACGGATATAAACAGGGCCGTTATACTGATAGGCCATATCCAGAACGCCCTCGATCTCGGTGGCGTCACCCACATCAAAGATGGCCAGATTGGGGATTGTCCGCAGCACACCCACATCATTGGTGGACTGGTGGGAGACACCGCCGGGGGTGGTGATGCCGGGGACGAAGCCAACAAAGACAACGGGGAGATTGGGATAGGCCACGCTCATTTCCAGCTGATCCAGGATGCGGCGATACAGGAACACGGAGAAGGTGTGCAGGAAGGGGCGGAAGCCCTCACGGGCCAGACCGGCGGCCCAAGAACACATATTCTGCTCTGCAATGCCCATGGAGAAATAGCGCTCAGGGAAACGGTCGTGGAACTCCTTGATCTCGCAGGAAGTACCCAGGTCGGCACTCATTACAACAACTTCAGGATGTTCCTCGGCGAGGCGCATCATATTTTTAGAGTGTGTATTCACTTCGATTTTCATGGTTGTCACCTCTTACCTTTCTTACATCTGCTCGCAAAAAGCTTCGAATTCCTTGCGCTGCTTGTCCGGAATACGAACGAAGTGCTTAGGTACGATGGACTCCAGCAGGGGGATTCCCTGAGCGGGGTTCGTCCTACAAAGGACCATCAGAGGTTTGCCGGCGTGAGGTGTCTCAGCAGCCTTCTCCAGGGCCTCGATGTCGTGGCCGTCCACGGTAACGACCTCCCAGCCGAAGGCCTTTACACGCTCGGTCAGGGGCTCGGTATTCATAACATCCTTGGTCCAGCCCTCGACCTGCTGGCCGTTGATGTCCACATACACAATAAAGTTGTCCAGACCATAGAAGGAGGCGGCCTGGAAGCACTCCCAGTCCTGACCTTCCTCCAGCTCACCGTCGGAGAGCATGCAGAAGATCCGGCCGGTGTTGCCCTTCATCTTATAGGCGTGAGCGGTACCGGCGGCGATGGACACGGTTTGTCCCAGAGAACCGGCGGTGTTCTCAAAGCCGGGGGAGTGCTCAGCCCCGATCATTTCCATATTCCAGCCATCCACATTGAACTTGTCAATGGCCTTTTGGGAAATACGGCCACACTCAGCCAGGGCACAATAAATGACAGAGGCGTAGTGGCAGCAGGATACGAACAGACGGTCACGGTCGGGTGTGTGCTCACCATTATAAAGAGAACCCTTGGGATAATCCATGTTGGTGGCAGAGGGAACACCGGGGAAGGGCTGGGCATCAGGATTACCCAGGCTGGGACCGATGTTCAGGATATTCATGTACAGGGCGGTGACGATTTCAGCAGAGGAACAGGCTTGGGTCAGGTAGCAACCACCACGCTCCAAAGCGATTTTGAGGATGTGCTTACGCACGTTATGTGCGGCACGGGCGATCTCCTCATTTGTAAATTTTTTGTCCGGCATCATGCAAATCTCCTTTCAGACTCTGCATGGCCGCACGCAGTCTGCGGCGGCACAGGCATACTTGCGAACAGTTGAAATGTTCGTCTTCTGTGTGATAATTATTTCACTAATGAGAACATAAGTCAATACTGGCGGGCATGGCATAATTAACAAAAAACCAATTTATTATTTATATACCACAACTAAAATTATTTTATATGACAAAATATATTTACATTTGTACAAAGCTGTGATAAAGTGCAGATGAACAAAAGAATTAAATGTGAACAAATGAAACACATTTGATTGTTTACTGGACAAAAATTCACAGGAGGTCATGTTACGGATGAAAGCGGTTGTGAAAACAGAAACCGGCTATGATCATATGGTCTACCAGGATATTCCGGAGCCTGAAGCGACAGGTGACTTGGTAAAAATCAAAATTGCCTATTCAGGTATATGTGGAACGGATCTGCACGCATTCAAGGGAACCTACGCCAGCACAAAGCCGCCGGTGGTGCTGGGACATGAGTTCTCCGGCATTGTGACCGCGGTTGGTCCTGATGTCAAGAATATTAAGGTGGGTGATCGGGTCACCAGCGAGACGACCTTTACGACCTGCGGCCACTGCAGCAGCTGTGCATCCAAGGACTACAACCTATGCTCCAACCGACAGGGAATCGGCACACAGGTCAATGGCAGTATGGCCGAGTACGTGGTCAGCCGCGAGGAAAGCGTCCACATTTTGCCGGAACAAGTCAGCCTGCTGTCTGCCGCCCTGACCGAGCCCCTGGCCTGCGGGGTGCACGCCAGCATTGAAAAGGGCCAGGTGAAAAAAGGAGATGTCGTCTGTGTCTTTGGCGTGGGTGCCATCGGCCAGATGGTGGCCCAGGTCTGTAAATCCCAGGGGTGTACAGTTATTGTGGCCGGCCTGACATCGGATGCTGACCGATTTGAGATGGCGCTGGCCAATGGTGCTGACCGCGCTGTTGATCAGATGAAGGAGGATATCACCGCCATTACCCGAGAGATGACCCACGGGGAGGGCGTAGATGTCGCCTTTGAGTGCTCGGGCGCTGTTCCGGCTGCGAACAAGGCACTGGAGGTTGTTCGCCGCAAGGGTACTGTGGTCCAGATGGGAGTATTCCCTGAGAGCAAAGAGCCGATCCGTGTGGATTACATACTCCATAAGGAAATCAATTATGTGGGATCCCGCAGCCAGAAGCCCAGCTCCTGGCGCACCTCGATCCAGCTGCTGGCCACCAAGACGGTGGTGCCGGAGAAGATCGTCAGCAAGATCCTGCCCCTGAAAGACTGGCGTGAGGGCTTTGAAATGTCCATCAACGGGGAAGGCGTAAAAGCTGTGATCTGCTGCAATGAGGATTTGGCCGAACGGTAAAACCGGGCAAGGACAAAAAATATGCGGAGACAAGCATTGTCTCCGCATAAAGCTGAATGATTTTCAGTTATGTCAGGCTTTTTTCAGAAGATCCTCAGCCAGGGAACGGTCGATGACCAGCGTGTTCAGATAACCGCCGCGAACAGCGCCTAAAACCGCATCCGTTCGGTCGGTGCCTGAGGTAATTCCAATGGACCACTGAGCGTTTCTCATGGCAGAGAGCGGCGCACCGATGGTGTACCGGCCTTCCATAAAGACTTCCTCACCATCCATGTTATAAGGACGGGCCAGCAGATGGCCGACAGCCCCTTTGTTGAGGAAATCCATCCGATCCTTGTCTGTCCAGTAGCCGGCCTGCTGCAGGGTGGTTTCTGAATTAAAGGCGCCCACGCCGGTGAGGATAATGTCCACATGCTCTGCCTTGCGGAGCGTGGCCTCGATCTGAGGCTCACTGGTGAGATAGGAATAGACCACTTCATTGCCTACATAAATGGGAGCATAGATGTTGGAGTAGGTTCCGCCCAGCCGCTTGGAGATGTGCAGGGCCAGTTCGATCCCATCTACGTTGGGATTTCCGGTCCCTAAGCAGCCTACCATTTGGATTACGTTGACGTTGTAGTACTCTTTGGCCTCGATCAGGTCACAGAGCTTCTGCGGCACAGAGCCCCAAGCGATCCCCACGGTTTTGTTGTTTTCCATAATAGTGTTGAAGAACTGGCTGGCCGCCATGCAGCACCGGTCAAGAGCCTTGTCCCCGGTATAATCACCGCTGACAACAATGGCCTCCCGCAGGCCGAAGGCGTTGCGGACAGCGTAGGAGAGCTTTGGCTCTTTTCTGATAGGGCTGTGTACAATAATTTCTACGATCCGGTTTTCCTTGGCCTCGTCCAGCAGACGGGACACGGTGGGTCTGGAGGTGCCAAGGATCTTGGCGATTTCATTTTGATTCAGGCCCTGCTCATAGTAGAGCTCAGCGACCCGAACCAAAAAATCGGCTCTGTCTTCCATACAGTTAAACGCTCCTTCTCCGAATGTTCCTATGTTACGATTAGTATAGCACACAGCTTTTTATTAAAAAAGTGCCGGTTATGCTTTTCCACCATATTTTTGCAATTTGTATGATTCTTTTGACCTCTATACATCAAAGTATTGGTCATAAGTTGTTTCAGGTAAACAAGGAGGATAACTATGATTCAGAAAGAAACCACGGTCCAGAACCCGACTGGACTTCATGCCCGTCCTGCCTCTCAGCTGACCCAGCTTTGCAAAAAGTTCCCTGAGAAGATCACGCTGCTGGCCGGTAATCACACGGTCGATCCCAAGAGCATAGTTTCGATCCTGATGGCCGGTATGAAGAAGGGAACGCCCATTACCGTACAGGTTGAAGGAGAAAATGAGCAGGCCGTCTGTGATGAAATTGTGGCCTTTATCGATGGGCTGAGTGAGTAAACGCGGCAAGAGAGTCTATCAATACCGCAGTATAAGGAGGAGAACTGCAATGCAGTCCATTTATGAAGATCTTGTTTTATATGGTGTAGAGGCGGAGAACGCTGAGGAGGCAATCCGCAAGGTCGGTAAGCAGCTGCACGAGAAGGGATTTGTCAAGGATACCTATATCGACGCTGTGGCAGCCCGCGAGGTGGAGTATCCTACCGGTCTTCAGCTGAAAGACATCGCTGTGGCTATGCCGCATACGGCCGGTGTCCATGTAAATACGCCGGCTGTGTGTGTAGCCAAGCTGGCAAAGCCGGTTACCTTTGCCCATATGGGCGACCCCGATACCAAAGTCCAGGCGGAAATCCTGTTTATGATGGCCATTAAAAACCCGGATGAGCAGCTGGATATGCTTCAAAAGGTCATGGGGGTGTTTACGAACACTGAGGCCGTGGAGGCCCTCAAGGCAGCCGATAATCAGGAGATGCTGTTCCGGGCTGCCAAAGAATATATTGGCTGAATGCCATATTACGAAAGTTAATTTTGTGACTATATGTGGTCACCATTGTTGCAAGGAGGAAAATATTATGGCAAAGAGAGTTAAAATCCTGTGTGTTTGTGGGTCTGGTACTGTCAGTTCCGCAATGGTAGCGAACAAGCTCAAGGAAAAGCTGGCTGAGTTTGGCTTTGAGGTGGAGGCGCAGGAGTGTGCGCCCAACTCTGCTGAGACTGCATTGGCTGCTGGCGGTTTCTCGCTGATGGCCTGCGTCAGCCCTGTGTATCAGGACTACGGCGTACCCAAGGTCAACGCCGTGGGCATGCTCACCGGACTTTCCGAGGATCAGGTCCTGCAGGACTGCCTGAAGATTCTGAACGCGGAATAAACTGCGGCGGCATATCTTTTCCAATCGTAAATAAGAAAACACGATTGATTGCTGAATACATGTGGGACTGGGGTACAGTCCAGGAAATAAAGGAGGGCTTCTTGTGCTAGAGACTTTTCTGAGTGGGTTGGATAAAATTTTTTCCACGTTCGGTGCAGCTATTTTTGTACCGGTTATCCTGTTTATCATTGCTAAATGTATGGGAGTTACCGCGAAGAAGGCGTTTAACTCTGCGCTTCTGTGCGGTGTTGGCTTGACCGGCTTCAGCCTGGTTATTAACAGCTTTACTGGTATTATCGTCCCCGTAGTCAACTCTATGGTGCAGAATACCGGCGTGAACCTGCCCACCCTGGATACCGGCTGGCAGTCGGTGTCCGTCATTGCTTACTCCACCCGAGTTGGTGTTATCTTCATTGGTATCGCCATCCTGGTTGAGCTGGTGTTGTTCTTCACAAAGTGGAGCAACGTGTTTATGGCCTCTGACCTGTGGAACAACTACTCCTTCATGGTGTGGGGCTCCATGATCTACGCCATCACCAAGAACATGGTCCTGGCTATGGCCTGCATGATTGTTCAGCTGCTGTATGTGCTTCTCTTCAGTGAGGTTGTGGCCAAGCGCTGGTCGACCCACTATCAGTATCCCAACTGCTGTATGACCGCTCCCCACCACATGGAGGGCGTGCCCTTTGCCCTGTTCATGAACTGGTTCCTGGGCTTGATTGGCTTCAACAAAATCAAGATCAACGCTGAAACCATCCAGAAGAAGTTCGGTATCTTTGGCGAGCCCATGTTTATTGGCCTGGTTGTGGGTGCCATCATTGGTGTGATCGGCAACTTTGCTCACCTGGGTGAGCTGTCTGCCTGGGGTTCTGTGACCACCGTTGCTATCTCCACCGCTGCTGTTATGGCTGTGTTCCCCAAGGTCGGCGGCATCTTTGCCTCCGCTTTTACCTCCCTGACCGACGCTTACAAGGCCAAGGCCATCAAGAGTGGTGAGGGCCGCGTATGGTACCTGGCTGTTAATGATGCCGCCGGCTACGGCGAGCCCAACACTCTGGTTACCGGCACCCTGCTGATTCCCATTATGCTCGGTCTGGCTTTCGTGCTGCCCGGTAATACCATGCTGCCCATGGCTGACCTGGTTGCACTGCCCTACATGGTCGAGGTCTTTGTCTGTGTTTCCCACGGCAACATCGCTAAGAGCCTGGTCAGCGGAGCCGTGTGGTTCAGCCTGGGCCTGGTTGTCTGCTCTACCCTGGCTCCCACGTTCACCGAGATTGCTGTCCAGGCTGGATTCCAGCTGCCTCAGGCCGGCGTGTATGTCATGAGCTTTGGAATCATGGCTCACCCCCTGATGGCTGGACTGTTCTATGCGTTCCTGTCTAAGAATCCGATTATCATTGGCTTGATCGTTGTGCTGTACTTTGTGCTGTACTTTGGCTTCAAGAAGAACAAAGACCGCATCATTGATTGGATCGAGAACTACGGCATGGAAAAGACCGCTGCCTGATCAAGTGTTGTCCTGTCGCCGGAGCCTCTGCCAGCAATAATGGTCGGAAGCTGACTTGACGATGATTCATGCTTTGCGGCAATTCGGATGATTTAAAAAATCATGCTTGGCCGCTGTTGTCTTGTGCAACAGCGGCCTTTTTAAAGGAGAAACCTCATGATTGACTTTCTTTGTAATGAGCCTCAGAATGTTGTAGTTGTAGGAGACGCTTTTGTGGCAGTGGAGACAATGCTCGATGCGGTCCAAAAGTCCTGTATTCGCGTGGGAAAGATCTCCAGTGCCTTCTGGGGCAGCGAGGATACCGATGAATTTGCGGCCCGCCAGCTGAACCTGGAGCGCCATGGCGCTGAGGCGGAAGCCTATGCGGATGGGTTGGATGAGCTGATCTCTGACTGCACGGTCCTGCTGACTCACTTCAATCCGGTCCCCCGCGCTCTGATTGAAAAGGCGCCTGATTTGAAGGTGATCCTCACCTGCCGGGGCGGTTTGGAGCATATCGATGTAGAGGCCGCCAGTGAGCGTGGGATTCCCGTGATCAATGTGATTCGGAATGCCATACCTGTGGCTGAATTTGCTTTGGGCATGATGCTGGACCTGACTCGGAATATCTCGGCGTCCCATTACCAAATGCGGCAGGGCAAGTGGGTCAAAGAGTTCCCTAACTCTGCTTTTTGTGCCACCCTCAGCAGTTTGACAGTGGGACTGGCCGGTATGGGAAACATTGGGATCGAGCTGGCCATTCGCCTGAAAGCGATGGGGGTGCACATCATCGCGCAGGATGACTACCTGGACCGGGATCGTCTGGCCCGAAACGGTCTGGATGATGTGGTTATTGTGCCCACTTTGGAGGACCTTTTCCGTCAGGCCGATCTTGTCAGTATTCATCTGCGCCTGACGCCTGAGACTGAGCACATGATCGACAAGCGGTACTTCTCCCTTATGAAGCCCACCGCTTACTTCATCAACTGCGCCAGAGGCGGCCTGGTCAACCAGGCTGATCTTCTGGAGGTGCTGCGCACCCATGCTATCGCGGGCGCCGCCCTGGATGTGTTCGATTCTGAACCCCTCACTGCGGATGATGGCTTTGCGGAGCTGGATAATGTACTGCTTACTTCACATATTGCCGGCGCCACTGTGGATGCCATCCCAAGAGCGCCGTTTCTCCTGATGCGGGAGGTGGACAAGATCGTGAAGCGGGGTCTGACAGAACGTATCGTTAATCGGGGTAAAATTACTCTTGAAGCATAAGGAGGTTATACTATGATTTTGCAGGAAGAACGCGAACAGGTTGTTGAATACGGGAAAAAGATGGTCGAGCTGGGGCTGACCGTTGGTACCTTTGGAAATTTGAGTGTCTATAACCCCAAGGAAAATCTGATGGCAATCAGCCCCTCCGGCATGGACTACTTCAAGACCAAACCTGAGGATGTGGTGGTGCTGACTCCCGACGGCGAAAAGGTGGACGGTAACGCAAAGCCCTCCAGTGAGTACGATATGCACCGCATTTTCTATCAGAAGCGGCCTGGGATCAATGCTGTGATCCATACCCACTCCACGTATGCAACCACCCTTGCCTGCCTGCATTGGAGCATCGAGCCCATTCACTATCTGGTGGCCTATGCCGGCGCTGACGTACCCTGCATTCCCTATGTCCAGTTTGGCACTTATGAGCTGGCCCAAGCGGCCTACGACGCCATGGGTGACGATCATCAGGCCTGCCTGCTGGGCAACCACGGTCTTTTGGCTGTGGGCGGAAATATTGGTTATACGATGGATGTGGCCCAGCAGATCGAGTTTGTCTCCCAGCTGTACTACAACACCCGCCTGGCTGGGGGTGCGGTGAAGCTGAGCCCTGCCGATATGGAGCATGTGCTGGGCGCCTTTGAGACCTACCGTAAAAAATAATCTTAGGAGAGGATAATGATGACACAGATCAAAGGACTTGCCGGCTCTGCCGGCTGTGTCGTTGGACAGGTGGTTGTGATCCATGCCGCCAAACTGGAATTGAGCAGCCGCACGATCACGGACGCTGATGCGGAGATCGCCTCTTTGAAATCGGCGCGCACCCGCTATAACGATTCTCTCGGGCAGCTGGTTCAGCAGGCCCGCACAGACGGCCGGGAGGAGAGCTGTGCTATTTTTGAGGCGTATCAAGAGATCGCACAGGATGACAGCTTCTTTGGGCAGATCGAAGATCTGATCCGGGAAGAGATGATTTGTGCCGCCTGTGCGATTGAGCGGAAACGTGCCGAGACGGAGGCAGTCTTTCTGTCTGTGGACGATCCCTATTTGCAGGCCCGCGCCCAGGATATCAACAATGTATGCAAAGAAGTGACCTGTGAGATGCAGGGAATCTGTATGGACGACCCCTTCGCTGGCGTGAACGGGGATCGGCTGGTAGTGTTTGCAGAGGATCTGACCCCCGCTGATACTGTGCGGCTGGACCGCAGCCGATTGGCCGGCATGGTAACGGAGCGGGGCGGTGTGACCTCGCATACGGTCATTTTGGCCAAGACCCTGGGGATTCCCGCTATCGTAGGTACCGGCCCTATGCTGGATACCATAACCGCCGGCCAGACTGTACTGGTCGACGGCGACCAGGGAATGGCCATTGTCTGTCCCGACAAGGAGCAGGAGGAAGCCTTCTCGAAGCGGATGGCTGCCGCTGATCGTCAGAAGGCCGTTTTTGACGGCTGCCGCGGCGCACGTGCAGTGACTCGGGACGGCGTGCCTGTGCAGGTGAACATCAACTCCGGAGACAGGGAAGGTATGGATGCCTTTGAGCCCCAGTACTGCGATGGCATCGGTCTGTTCCGTACGGAGTTCCTCTATATGGGGCAGAGCGATTATCCCACCGAGGATTTTCAGTTCGAGGTATATAAGGAAATGGCCGAAAAGAACCAGGGCCGCGAGCTTATTATCCGCACGCTGGATATTGGCGGTGACAAGCAGCTGGATTATATGGATCTGCCTCAGGAGAGCAATCCGTTCCTGGGATACCGGGCCATTCGGCTGTGCCTGGACCGGACAGATGTGTTTAAGACTCAGCTTCGGGCTATCCTGCGGGCCACTGTATTTGGTCAGGTCAAAATCATGTTCCCCATGATCGTGAATCTGGAGGAGCTCCTGCGTGCCAAGGAGCTGCTCCGGGATGCCATGAAAGAGCTGGATGATCGTGGTGAAGCGTACAATCAGGATGTAAAGGTGGGGATCATGATCGAGACCCCGGGAGCAGTTCTCCTGTCTGACATTCTGGCCCAGCATGTGGACTTTTTCTCCATTGGCTCCAATGATCTGATTCAGTACACCACAGCCACTGACCGCATGAATGAGCGGGTGCAGTATCTCTACGACAGCTGCAATATCTCCTTTTTGCGCTCCATTAAGCTGGTGTGCGAGCATGCCCATGCCCATGGTGTATATGTGGGCATCTGCGGCGAGACTGCGTCCGAACCCCGTCTGATTCCTTTGTGGTGCGCCATGGGAGTGGATGAGCTCTCAGTGGCCCCGGCGCTGGTGGGCCGCACCAAGTACATCGTCGGACAGATCTCTGCTGCCGAAGTTCAGGAGGACATGCACACCATTTTGAAGCAGGGGAGCATCTCGGCAGCACGCAGCTGCCTGGATGAGATACTTGGGAGGATTGAGCTATGAGCGCGCACCCCGGCAAAAAGCGGGTGAAGAAGGTCTATCCCAAGCCTGCGACGCCAAATGCGGATTTGGCGACAGGAGATCGCTGCGTATACTGCGGCAAGCACCTACCGGCCGGTGAGCGGATCTATACTCCGGTGATTCGGACCCGGCGGTTCCCCGTGTGCAGCGAGGGCTGTCAGACGGCTGTGGAGAAGTATGTTCGGGCGGACAAGCGTCACAAGATCGGCCTCTACCTTACGCTGCTGGTCTGTGCGGTTGTGATCCTGATTGCTGCGCTGAATGGCCAGCAGAGCGGCATATTCTACAATATTGCAATCCTGCTGGCAGGGATCGGATTTGTGCTGTTTCCCTATCCGATCACGTCTTTTGAGACCTTCCAGAGCTGTCCAGTTAAGAAAGTCACCCTGATCTGCCGCGTAATTGGCATGGCCTTTGTGGTATTTGCAGTTCTGTTGATGGTCCGGGGCGTATAAATTCCAAACATGAAAAAGGGGCAGTATCCAAGAAATCTTGGATACTGCCCCTTTGCTGCTGATGAAATAGGGTTCAGTCTGTGAGGTCCGGGATTCCGGACGCTTTATCCGGGGTTAGCTCACGCAAAGACCACGCAGCCGCCCACGGGGCGGATGTGGAGGACGTGGCACTTGCCGGGGCCCACCAGGGCCTCCATGCCGGCCTTGAAGGATTCCAGCTTCTCGTTGGGGACAAAGGCCTGGATGGTGCCGGCGAAGCCGCCGCCGTGGACCCGGATGGCGCCGGTGCCCTCCAGCAGCTCCCGGCCCAGAGCCAGGCACATGGGGATGGCCTGCTGCCTGGGGTCGGAGATGGTCCAGGTGTTCTGCAGGTTGACGGCGGAGGAGAAGCCGGACTCGTTGACCAGGGCCAGGAAGCGCTGGAAGTCGCCCTGCTCCAGGGCCTGGGCCTCCTGGGCGGCCCGCTTGTCATCGGTGTAGAAGTGGAGGGCGCGGAGCACGGCCCGGTCGCCGCACTCGGCCCGCAGGGCGGGGAGAGCGGCCCGGAAGTCGGCCTCGGGCACGTCCCGCAGGAATTTCTGGCCGAAGTGGGCGGCCACGGCCCCCATTTCCTTGGGAATATCGGCGTAGTCGTTGGTCAGGTCAGCGTGGCAGGAGCCGGTGTCCACGATGCACAGGGCGTGGCCGGAGGAGGCGAAGTCGTATCCGGCCTTCTCCACAATGGGAGCGGCGGGGTCCGCGAAGTCGATGGCCACGGCGCCGCCCACAGAGGAGCCCATCTGGTCCATCAGGCCGCAGGGCTTGCCGAAGTAGACGTTCTCGGCATACTGGCCGATCTTGGCGATGAGGATGGGGTCCAGCTTGTCCTCACAGCAGAAGTGGTTGAGAATATTGCCCACCAACACCTCGTAGGCGGCGGAGGAGGACAGGCCGGAGCCGGACAGCACGTTGGAGGTGGCGTAGGCGTCGAAGCCCTTGAGGGAGTAGCCCAGCTGGGCGGCCCGGGCGGCCACGCCCCGGACCAGAGCGGCGGAGGTGTTGACCTCCTCGGTCTTCACGGCCAGGTCGGTCAGATCCACCTCCAGGGCGGGATAGCCCTCGGAGTGGATACGGATGAGCTGGGTCCCGTTGGGGGCTGCGCAGGCCAGCATGTCCAGATCCACGCTGCCGCACAGGACGCGGCCGTGCTGGTGGTCGGTGTGGTTGCCGCCGATCTCGGTGCGGCCGGGGCCGCTGAACAGGGCGGCGTCGGCGTCGCCGGGGTGGAATGCGGCGGAAAAGGAGTCGATTACATGGATCACACGGTCGCGGGCCGCGGCCAGACTGGCCTGCGTGCCGTCCATGGCGTACAGGCGGGCGAGAATAGTGTCGTGTGCGCCGGCCCGGACGGCCTGAAGCAGTTTTTCACAGGAACTCATGGCGTCACCTCATCAAAAGTTGTTACCCTCAGTATATTGAATTTCCGAAGAAAATTCAAGATTTCCCGGGGCAGAAAAAGAGAAAGTCCCTTTGTCTTTCTCCGGTGGGTCTGATAAAATAGGGGTACTAACAATACAGGAGGACTTCGCCATGACTGAATCGAACCGCCGCCCCTTCGGCCGGACCCCGGAGGGGGAGCCGGTGGACCTGCTGACCTTGAACAACGGGACCATCTCCTGCCAGCTCATCACCTTCGGGGCCGCGCTGCGGTCCCTGTGGGTCCCGGACCGGGAGGGGAAGCCGGTGGATGTGGTGCTGGGCTACGACAGCCTGGAGGAGTACCGCACCCAGGACGCCTATCTTGGGGCGGTGGTGGGCCGCTTTGCCAACCGGATCGGCGGCGGGCGGTTCACGCTGAATGGGGAAACCTACACCCTGGCGGTAAACAACGGTCCCAACCACCTCCATGGCGGCGTCCGGGGCTTCTCCTACCGGGTATGGACGGTGGCGGAGCAGACTGCCGACAGGGCGGTGCTCACCCTCCACAGCCCCGACGGGGAGGAGGGCTACCCCGGGGATCTGACGGTGAAGGTGACCTGCCAGCTGGAGGGGGCGGCCCTGCGGCTCCGCTACCAGGCGGAGAGCCGGGGGGACACCATCTGCAACCTGACCAACCACAGCTACTTCAATCTGGCGGGCCAGGGAAGCGGCCCTGTGCTGGACCAGGAGGTGGCCCTGATGGCCGGGCGGTACACCCCCTCGGACGAGACCAGCATCCCCTACAGGCGGCTGGACAGTGTGGAGGGCACCCCCATGGACCTGCGCCGTCCCACCGCCCTGGGGGCCCGCATTGATGAGGACTTCCAGCAGCTGACCTGGGCCAGGGGCTACGACCACAACTACGTCATAGACGGAGAACCGGGGGTGCTGCGCCCGGCGGCCCAGGCCCTCTGCCGTTCCACGGGCATCCGGATGGCGGTATCCACCACCCTGCCCGGGGTGCAGCTGTACACCGCCAACTACCTCAGCCCCCGGGCGGGCAAGGAGGGGGCCCGGTACGCCCAGCGCCACGGCTTCTGCCTGGAGACCCAGTTTTTCCCCGACTCCCCCAACCGGCCGAATTTCCCGTCCCCTGTCCTCCGGGCCGGGGAGCAGTACGACCACACCACCGTGTTTTCCTTCTCAGCAGAGTAAAAAAGTGCCGCAGAATGATCTTCTGCGGCACTTTTTTTGTGGCTTTACGGGGCTTGCTCTGCCGTAAATTCTGCCAGGTTTTCTCTGGTCACCGGCCGATAGGGCAGCCAGACATAGTGACCGTCGGTGAGGGCCACCGCCTGGGCCGGGTCCTCTCCCTTGTAGAGAGCCAGGGCCAGCTCCATCATGGTCTGTGCCATGCCGTCGGCGTCGTTGCGGACGGTGCCGTACAGGGTGCCGGCGGCCACCGCCTCCAGGGCGGGGTCTGTGGCGTCCACGCCCACCACCAGGGGCAGGGGGGCGGCGCCGGAGGCCTGGTAGGTGTCGATGGCCCCCAGGGCCATATCGTCGTTGTTGGAGAAAATGACCTCCACCTGTCCGCCCAGCTCCCGGATCCACTGCTCGGTCCGGGCGGCGGCCTGGCCCCGGTTCCAGTTGCCGGTGGCGCTGGCCAGCTTTTCCAGGGGGACGCCGGCGTCGGTCAGGGGCTTTGTGGCATATTCCGTGCGCAGCAGGGCGTCCTGGTGGCCGGGCTCCCCCTCCAGCACCACATACTGGAGGACCCCGTCCCCGTTCCGGTCCAGCTCCGCCCGGTGCTCCTTCCAGGCCCGGAGCACGATCTCACCCTGGAGCAGGCCCGATTCCCTGGCGCTGGCCCCCACATAGTAGACCTGCTCCCAGCGGCTGATGTCCTCGGACACCGGCTGGCGGTTGAAGAAGATGACGGGGACCTGGGCCTTTTCCGCCTTGTCGATGATGACGGCGGCGGTGGTCCGGTCCACAATGTTGACGCACAGCACGCCGCAGCCCTTGTCCAGCAGCTGGTCGATCTGCTCCAGCTGGGCGGTCTGGTTGGAGCGCCCGTCCAGAATGGACAGGTTGATCTGGAATTTCTCCTCCTGCTCAGTCTCCAGGGCGATCTGCTCCAGCTTTTTGGCGATGGTGGCGATGAAGGTGTCATTCTGGGTGTAGAGGGCCACGCCCACGCGCAGAGGAGCGGGGCCCGGGGAGCGGGAGGGGGTGCAGCCCGCCAGCAGGCCCACCAGCACCAGGGCGGCGGTCAGCTTAAGAGATGACCGGGAACAGCAGCGCTTCGACTTCAGGCTCATAGATATCCTCCTCTCGGATCACAGAGAATGGGACGGTTTGCTGCGGTACATCAATGGGGCTGTGGTAGATGCTGACGGCCTGGGACACAGCCAGATAGCCGGCAGCGTAATCACTCCAGACGGCGGCGGCGGACAGGGTGCCCTGCTCCAGCAGGGCCGCTGTGGTGCTGCCTGACCCCACCCCGTACAGGGCACAGGTCAGGGCGCTGTCCTCCTTGGCCTGGGCGGCCTGGGCGGTGGCGGCGCCGTCAAAGGTGAGCACATAGTGGGCGGCGGTCTGGCTGGTGAGCCGGGGCAGCTTCTCGGTCAGCTGGCTGACGGGCATGGCCCGGTATTCCAGGGGGATGCCGGCCGTCTCCAGGACCTGCCTTGCGCTCTCCAGCCGCCTGGCGGCGGCGGTGCCCCGCTGGGACACGTCGATGAGCAGCACGGTGCCGCCCGTCCAGTCCTCCAGCAGGGCCTGGGCCAGGGCGCTGCCCAGGGCCTCGTCATCCACGGTGATCTGAGCCAGGGCCCCCTCCAGAGGGGACTCCAGGGCCACCACAGGCTTCTGGGTGAGGTCGGTCAGCTGGGGACCCAGGGCCAGGGGGGCGGCGGCGGTGATGATAAAGGCGTCGGCCCCTCCGTCGGAGTCCCGGCGGATCAGGTCGGCCTGGGCCCAGCCGTCGTTGTAGGAGGAGGGCGGGAGAAAGCGCAGATCGGCCACCAGGTCGGCGGCCGCCTGCTCCATGCCCTGGCGGGTGTTGAACCAGAGGGGGCTGTCCGGCTCCCGCAGGATGACGGACAGCTGGGTGGGGCGGCTGACCCGCTGGACCCTGCCCGACTGAAAGGTGAGGGTGACCACCACCGATGCGATCAGGGCGGTCAGGATGGCCAGCTCGATGAGGTTGTTCCGCGTTTTTTTCATGGCTGAAGATCCTCCCTCTCATAGGCCGCCGCGTCAGCCTCGGTCAGGGCGGGAAGGCGGATGCGGACGGTGGTGCCCTCATCCGGTTCGCTGTCGATGGTGAGGCCGTATTTGGGGCCGAAGGTGAGACGGATGCGCTGGTGGACGTTGCGCACGCCGATGCCCGAGCCGCTGGTGCGGATGTCGGGGCGGTCGGCGTCCAGCAGGGAGGCGGCCACCTCGGGCCGCATGCCCAGGCCGTTGTCGGTGACATCGATCACCAGGTCGTCTCCCTCCCGGCGGGCCTCCACGGTGATCAGGCCGTCGTCCTCGGCGGAGGCCATGCCGTGGTAGATGGCGTTCTCCAAAATGGGCTGGATGATGAGCTTCAGGGTGTACAGCCCCTCAGTGCCGGGCTGGGCAGAGATTTTTGCGTCAAATTTGTTTTTGTAGCGGACCTTCTGAATGGCCATGTAGTGGTGGGCGTGCTCCAGCTCGTCGGTGAGGGGGATGACGCTCCTGCCCCGGCTCAGGGCGATGCGGAACAGCCGGGCCAGGGAGGTGACCATCTGGATGGCCTCCTGGTACCGGCCCGCCTCGGTCATCCAGATGACGGAGTCCAGGGTGTTGTACAGGAAGTGGGGATTGATCTGGGACTGGAGGACCTCCAGCTCGTTGCGGCGCTTCTGGCCCTCCTGGACGATGATGTCGTCCATCAGGTGGCGCATGGTGGACACCATGGAGCGGATGGAGTGGCACAGCCGCCGGATCTCGTAGCAGCCGCCCTCGGCGATCTCCACGTCCTGGGCCCCGGCCTCCAGCTCCTTGATGGACTGCTCCAGGCGGCGGATGGGGTTGGTGATGTGGGCGGAGATGCGGAAGTTGAGGAAGGCCAGGAGGAAGATGGAGAAAAACAGCAGGGACAGGCCGAAGAGCAGCATCTGCCGGGAGGTGTCGGCCAGCCGCTCGGCCGGGACCACGCCCACCAGCTTCCAGCCGGTGTAGCCCACCGTCTTGACGATGATGTGGCGGTCCTGGTCCCGGAAGGTCTCCCGGTGGCTGCCGTCCCGGTACTGGGCGGCGGCGCGGTTGTTCTCCTGAAACAGGCCCGCGTGGATGAGCTGCTGCCTGGGGTGGTAGATGATTTCCCCCTGGCCGTCCACCAGGTAGAGATAGCCCCCGTTGGACAGGTCCACGTCCCGGCACACCTGGGCGATGTCGGAGAAATTCATGTCCAGCAGCAGCACGCCGCTCTCGGTGGCGCCGTTGCGGGTGAGCTGGACGTGGCGGCTCAGGGAGATCACCCAGCGGTAGCGGGGGGTGGGGTCCTCAAAGAGGGCCTGCACCCTGGGGGCGGAGAAATGGAAGTTCTCCACCCGGTCCATGGCGTCCAGGAACCAGGGCTGCTGCTCGGGGTGGGCGTTGGGCTTGAGGGTGGACAGGGGGGAGGCGTACACCAGCTTTCCCTGTGCGTCAAAGAGGGACAGGGAGACCAGGGCGTCCCGGTTCTCCTCGTAGAGCAGGCCCATGGCCTGGTCCAGGGAGTCGCTGTCCAGGTCGGAGTCCTTGATGACCTGGTAGTACAGGGTGTCGGACAGGCGCATCATGCGCCGCAGATAGTTGTCCAGGTTCAGATTGGTCTGGTTCAGCACCAGCTGGCTGTTCTCGGATACCAGCTCCCCGGTGGTGGCGGAGAACCGCCAGAAAAGGCTCATCCCCATAAAGACCATGCCCACCACGGCCACCAGGGTGAAGGAGAGGGAAATGACCATCTGTATGCTCATTTTCCGATAGCGCTCGATCCAGCTCCCGGCCAGATTTTGCAGCAGGGCCCGCATGGCGAATCTCCTTTCCGTGTCTCAGCTCCGGGGCTGGCCCCGGTACTTGGAGGGGGACAGGCCGAAATGGCGCTTAAAGACGTAGCTGAAGTAGTTGGGGTCGGTATAACCGATCTTCTCCGCGATGAGGTAGGTCTTTTCGTCGGTCTCCCGCAGCAGGCGGGCGGCCTCCTCCATGCGCAGATTGGTGACGTAGGTGGTAAAGCTCTGGCCCACCTCCCGCTTGAAGAGGGTGGAGAAGTAGGCCGGGGAAAAGTGGAGGTGGGAGCAGAGGGCCTCCACGCTCAGGTCGCTGTGGCTGTAATTCTGGGCGATGAAGTCCAGGGCGCGCTCCATGGTGCGGCCGGCGGAGTCGCTGCGCCGCTTGCCCAGCAGGGCCCGCAGGCTCTGGCAGCGGCTTTCCAGCCACTGGGCCAGCTCGTCCAGGGAGGGAAAGTCGGTGATGGAGCCCAGCCAGTTGAAGTCGGCGCCAAAGACCTCCTCCACCGAGGCCCCCGCGGAGCGGGTCAGCTTCATCAGGAAGGTGACGATCTCCAGCAGGAACTGGTTGCCCTGGGCGGGGGAGAGCCGGCTGGTGCGCACCCGGTCCACCAGCTCCCGGATAACCTGGCTGACCTGCTGGTCGGTGCCCAGCTTGACGGCGGCGGACAGGGCCCGCTGGTCCTCCTCCTCAAAGGAGAGCCTGACGGAGTGGTCGGGCTCCAGATCGTCGATGTAGAGCACATGGCTGCCCTCGATGAGCACCCGGTAGTCCAGGGCGGAGCGGGCGCCCTCGGCGGAGCAGTGGAGGTCCTGGGGGCCGTCGCACAGCTGTCCCACCCCGGCGGTGAGGGGGATGCCCAGATAGCTCTTGGCCAGGATGCACAGGCGCTCCAGCTCCTCCAGAAGGGGATAGAGCCGGTCGGGGCTGTCCATGCAGACCAGCAGGGCCACCGCGTCGTTGTAGAGGATGGACCGGACCGAGCAGCCCTCCAGGGCGAAGCGGTCCTGGAAGAAGTCCCGGACGGGGAGGAGGAGCAGCTCGTCCCGCTCGGCGTTCTCGTCCCCCACGGAGAGGTCCACATGGATGAGGGCGGTGGTCCACAGCCCGTCCTGGAGGCTGATGTCGTAGCGGGCGGCCCGGTCGTTGATCTGGTCGGGGGCCACCTGGCCGGAGAGGAGCCGGGTGTAGAACAGCTCCCGGAGGATGGGGAGATTCTCCTCGTACCGGCGGCGCAGGGCCTCCATGTCCCGGCGCTCGGACTGCCGCCGATCCAGATGCTCCCGCAGCCGGGTGAGCACCTGCCCCAGCTCCGGGGCGTTGATGGGCTTGAGGATGTACTCAAAGACCTCCATGCCGATGGCCTGGCGGGCGTATTCGAAATCGTCAAAGCCGGAAAAGACCACCACCTTGGCGGCGGGCAGGGACTGGCGCAGACAGCGGCACAGCTCCAGGCCGTCCATAAAGGGCATTTTGATGTCGGTGAGGACCACGTCCGGCTGGAGCTGCTCGGCCAGCTCCAGGGCCTCCTCGCCGTTCTCCGCCTCGCCCACCAGGGTGAAGCCCAGGCTGTTCCAATCCATTTTCCGGCTGATGCCCACGCGGATATCCTCCTCGTCGTCCACAAGCAGCACCCGATAGAGCTCCATGGCGATCTCTCCTTCCTGTGACGTCTGGGAAACTGATTTTATTATAGCGAAAAATCCCAAAAAAGAAAAGAGAACCGGGAGAATTCGGGGGAAAAAGAGAATGGGAGGGAAAACCGGCGGGGTTTTCCTTCCCATTGAGAGGACAGAAAAGCGGGACTGCCTTGGGCAGTCCCGCTTTGAAGATCCTTTACTTCTTGACCAGGTACTTGCGCATATCCAGGGCGCAGGCGAACAGGATGATGCCGCCCTTGACCAGATAGAACATGTCGGGGGGCACGTGGGCGAAGTTCAGGCCGATGTAGATCAGGCGCAGCAGCAGCACGCCGATGACCACGCCGCTGATCTTACCGATGCCGCCCACGAAGGAGACACCGCCGATGACGCAGGCCGCGATGGCGTCCAGCTCGTAGTTCAGGCCGGTGTTGGCGTTGTTGGAGGCCACGCGGGCGCCCTCGATGAAGCCGGTAATGCCGTACATGGCACCGGCCAGGGCGAACACGGCGATGGTGGTGAGCATGACGTTGACGCCGGAGACCTTGGCGGCCTCCTCGTTGGCGCCCAGAGCGAACATGTTCTTACCGAAGGTGGTCTTGTTCCAGATAAACCACATCATGACGACCAGGAACAGGGAGATCCACACATAGTTGGGGATGGGGATGCTGGTGTTGTTGCCGGTGGGGATCTTCACCAGGGAGCCCTTGATGAAGTTGCTGTAACTGTTATCCAGGCTGGCAATGGCCATGCCGTTGTTGTTGCCCATCTTCACATAGGTCAGCATGAAGGTGAACAGAATCAGCTGGGTGGCCAGGGTGACGATGAAGGGGTGCAGCTTGAACTTGGCCACAAAGAAGCCGTTGAAAATGCCGATGACGGCGCCGATGGCCATGACGATCAGGATGACCACAGGAATGGGCAGGCAGCCGATGGCGGTCCACATCTTGTTGGCAGACTCGGGGTTCTGCAGCAGAGAGGCGGAGATACAGGCGGTCAGACCGATGGCGCGGCCGGCGCTCAGGTCGGTACCGGTCAGCACGATACAGCCGGCGATACCCAGAGCGGCGGGCAGATAGGCGGCGGTCTGATTCAGAATGTTGATCAGAGACGCGGGGGCCAAAAACTTGGGGTTGATGATCTGGATGATGATGACCGCAATGATCATCAGGATGTACAGCGCGTTGTTGAGCAGCTTGTCGATGACCTGATTTTTGGTCAGAGGCTGCTTGCTCTGGGCCTCTTTGGCCAGAGCCTGAGATTCTTTACTCATAAGGATTCGGCCTCCCCTTACACATATTTTGCCGCCAGAGTGAGAATCTCCTCCTGGCTGGTATTCTTTGCGTCCACCTCGCCGGCCACGCGGCCGCCGGACATGACCAGGATGCGGTCACATACGCCCAGCAGCTCGGGCATTTCAGAGGACACCATGATGACGCCCTTGCCCTCCTTGGCCAGATCGATGATCAGCTGATAAATCTCGTACTTGGCACCCACGTCGATGCCGCGGGTGGGCTCGTCCAGCAGCAGGACCTCGGGCTTGGTGAGCAGCCAGCGGCCAATGATGACCTTCTGCTGGTTGCCGCCGGACAGGGAGCGGATCTGGGTGCGCTGGCTGGGGGTCTTGATCCGCATGGCCTGGATGGCCCAGTCGGTCTTTTCCGCCATTTTCTTGTCACTCAGGCAGAAGCCGCCCAGCAGATAGTCCTTCAGGCTGGAGATCACCGTGTTTTCCCGGATGTCCCGGATGCCGAAGATGCCGGTGGCCCGGCGCTCCTCGGTGAGCAGGGCGAAGCCGTTTTTGATGGCGGCGGCGGGGTTCTGGTTCTGGATCTCCTTGCCGTGGAGGGTGATGGTGCCGCCCTCCCGGGTCATCACGCCAAACAGGTTCTCCAGCAGCTCCGTGCGGCCGGAGCCGTCCAGACCGGCCACGCCCAGGATCTCGCCCTTGTTGAGCTGGAAGCTGGCGTCCTTGAGCCGGGTGTACTTGCCGGACATGTGCTGTACGTCCAAAATGGCCTCGCCCACCACATTGTCCTTGGGAGGGAAGCGGTTGGTCAGCTCACGGCCCACCATCAGCTTGATGATCTCCTCCATAGAGAGGGTCTTGGTCTCCCGGGTGGTGACGTACTGGCCGTCGCGCATGATGGTGATATCGTCGCTGATGCGCTTGATCTCATCCATCTTGTGGCTGATGTAAATAATGCCGCAGCCCTTGTCCCGCAGCATGTTGATGATGCGGAACAGGTGCTCGACCTCCTCCTCGGTCAGGGAGGAGGTGGGCTCGTCAAAGACGATGATCTTGGAATTGTAGCTGACGGCCTTGGCGATCTCCACCATCTGGCGCTGGGACACGGGCAGGGTGGACATGACCGCGTTGGGGTTTACCGCCACCTCCAGGGTCTTGAAGATGTCGTTGGTCTGCTGGTTCATGATCCGCTCGCTGACGATAAAGCCGCCCACCTTGGGGTAGCGGCCCAGCCAGAGGTTGTCCTTGACGGTGCGGGTCAGGGCCTGGTTCAGTTCCTGGTGGACCATGGCCACACCGTTTTCCATGGCCTCCTTCGAATTTTTGAAGTCCACCTCTTTGCCGTCGAGGGTGATGGTGCCGCTGTCTTTCTTATAGATGCCGAACAGACACTTCATCAATGTGGACTTTCCCGCGCCGTTCTCTCCCATGAGGGCGTGTACAGTGCCGGGCCGGACGGTGAGGTTTACGTTGTCCAGGGCCTTGACACCGGGGAACTCCTTACAGATGCCGCGCATTTCCAGCAGTGGCTGCTGTTCCATAAGATTCCTCCTCTCTCCAATCTGTGGAGCCGCTGCCTCCGCCTCCCAGGGGCTGAGGGACAGGGGCAGAGGCTCCACGGTATAAGCGGGGCTGCCGAGCCGGCAGCCCCGCTTACCGTTGTCATTCGAGCTAAATGGTTGATTCAGCTGCTTCTTACTTGGTGTACAGAGCGTAGGGGACACGGATCTTGGCCACGCCCTCGTCAACGTTGTAGCTGCTGGTGTTGTCCATGATGGCAGCACCGTTCTGGATGTTCTTCACCAGAGCAGCGATGGTAGCGGCCATAGCCTCGCCGTCCTGCTTGACGGTACCGGCCATCTGACCGGCGTCGATCTTCTCGCAGGCGGAAGCCAGAGCGTCAACACCGAAGACAGGGATAGCCTTGGAGGCGTCGTTGTTGAAGCCAACGCCCTGCAGAGCGGAGATAGCGCCCTCGGCCATGCCGTCGTTGTTGGCGATGACCAGCTCGACCATGTTCTTGTTGGCGTCGTTGTACTCGCTCATGATGACGCTCATGTAGTCAGTGGCGGCCTGAGCGCCCCAAGCGCCGGTCTGGTCGACCAGATACTTCTTGTCGTTCTTGGCGTCATAGAACTTCAGAGCGGGCTTGCCGGCCTCCTTGAGCATGGCATCGGCGTCCTCAACAGCGTACTGGGTGCGGGCCTCGGCCTCGGCGTTGCCCTCCTGGCCCTTGAACATGACGTAGGAGATCTCGCCGTCGCCGTTCAGGTCATACTTGTCATAGTTGGCCAGCAGATACTCGCCGATCATCTTGCCCTGCATGTGGCCGGCCTCGGGGGCGTCGGTGCCGACGAAGGCGGAAGCCTCATAGGACTTGATGACAGAGTCATCGACCTCGCGGTTGAAGAGGATGACGGGGATGTTCTTCTCCTTGGCGGCGTTGACCATAGCCTGGGCGGCGTCGGGAGCGGCATTATCCACCACGTTGATGATCAGCAGGTTGTAGCCGTCGGTGATGGCGGTGTTGACCTGGTCGGTCTGCAGGCCCTGGTTGGTGGTGGCGTCGAAGTTCTGGTGCTCAATGCCCAGAGCCTTCAGCTCCTTGTCCATGGCGGTGCGGACGGTGGTGATGTAGGGATCGGCGAAGTTGTAATAGAAGACAGCGGCCTTCAGATCAGAGGTCTGAGGCTTGGACTGAGAGCCGGACACGGCGGGGGGATTGCTGCTGCCGGCGGGAGCGGGCTCCTTGGGGCCGCAGCCGGTAAAGATGCTGAAAGCCATAGTAGCAGCAAGAGCAAGAGCTAATTTCTTTTTCATGGGATTTCCTCCAATCAATTTTTCCTCTTTATGAGAAAGATGTGCCCAATCTTCTTTGATAGGACAGGCAAGTATATTGTAGCGGTATAAGGGGGAGAAAACGATAGAAAATTCTTTGCTGTACCATAAAAAAACTTGGAATTTTACAGAGCGGCAAAGGGGAGGGATACCTTATATAAATAAGAAAAATCAGGCCCCCGGCACAGTCAGACTGTGCCGGGGGCCTGATAGAGAGGGAAATTATTTCAGCGCGTCATAGACCAGCTTGCTGACCTGGGCCACGGTCTGGATGCCCTGGGCGTCGTCCTCCAGCTCGCCGGTAAACATGGAGATCACATACCGGCGGCCGTCGGGCAGGGTGAAGATGCCCACGTCGTGCTGAATGCCGAAGAGGTCTCCGGTCTTGTTGGCCACCAGCACGGTGTCGGGCTTCAGGTGCTTCTTGTCCTCCTCGGGGGCGTAGGAGGGGACGGCGGGCACCAGGGCGGGGAGCTTGTTGCGGCACTGCTGGTGCTCCATGATCTCCACGATCTTCTGGGAGATCTCCGGGGAGACGAACTGGCCCCGGGCAATCTGGACCAGCAGGCGGCCCGTCTCACCGGCGCACATGTAGTTGTTGCGGCCCTGGCGGATGGCCTCGAAATCCAGCATCTTCCGCATCAGGGTGATGTGCTCATAGCCCATGTCCCGGCAGAACTGGTTCACCCGGTCGATGCCCACGATGTCCATGATCTCGTTGGTGGCGATGTTGTCGCTGAGCACGATCATCAGCTTGGCCAGGGTCTCGATGGTGGGGGCGTAGTCCTGGTCCAGCTCGCACAGGATGCCGGTGCCGCCCACCCGGTTGCTGGGGGCGATTGCCCGGCGCTCCGACCAGTTCACCCGGCCCTCGTGGACGTCCTTGAGCAGCAGGGCCAGCATGGGGATCTTGATGACGCTGGCGGAGGGGAATACGTGGAAGGGGTTCAGCTCAAAGACCTCGTCGGTGTCCAGAACGTGGATGTACAGGCCGGCAATGCCGCGCATATCGGCCAAAAGGTCCAGAATGGCTTGCTGAGGGATCTGATTCATAATATGGTTCTCCTTTTCCTTATCATTACAGGCCATGGCGCAGCACCCTGCCTGCCCGGGCGGAGGTCTGCTCCCCCTGGTCCAGGCTCAGCTGGCCGGCCACAAAGACGTATTCGATGCCCGCCGGCTTGACAGCGGATTTGGTGTAGGTGGACCGGTCGGCTACCCGGTTCCAGTCAAAGACGGTCAGGTCGGCGCACAGGCCCTCCTTGATCACGCCCCGGTCCTTCAGACCCAGAATGGAGGCGGGCAGACCGGTCATCTTGTAGACCGCCTTCTCCAGGGGCATCAGGTTTCGCTCCCGCACCGTCTGGAGGAAGCGGGGGAAGGTGCCGAAGCTGCGGGGGTGGTGGCAGAACTTGGCCGCCTGCTCATAGGAGTGGCCCACGCCGTCGCTGCCCACAGCGATATTCATGTCCTTCATAATGTTGCAGACGTCCTCAAAATCCATGGTGAAATAGATGCAGGACACGGCGCTCTCGCACTGGGCCAGGCAGGAGGCGGCAGCCTGGGCGGGGGTGACGTTCCACATGGCGGAGATCTCCTCCAAAGTCTTGCCCTGGCACTCGGGCAGACGGCCGTTGGTGCCCACCAGCAGGACGGCAGCGGGACCGCCCCGGCGGTCCATCTCCGCCTGGATGTCATGGAGCAGCTGCTGGGAGGGGGCCTTGCACCGCTCGGTCAGCTTGGACACGCCGCCGTCGTGGGCCCAGCCCGGGGCCAGGGCGGACAGGCCGGTGGAACTGGCGTTGTAGGGGTACTGGTCGCAGGTGACCTTGATGCCCTCCCGGCGGGCCCGGTCCAGGCGCTGGAGCAGCTCGTCTGTGCGGCCCCACTGGGCCCGGCCCATCAGCTTCAGGTGGGAGATCTCCAGGTGGACGCCGGAGAGCCGGGCCACCTCCAGCATCTCCTCCACCGCCTCAAAGACCCGATCGCTCTCGTTGCGCATGTGGACCGCCAGGATGCAGTCCCGGTCGGCCAGCACCTTGGCCAGGCCCACCAGCTCCTCCAGCTTGGCAAAGCTGCTGGGGGGATAGATCAGGCCCAGAGACATGCCGAAGGCGCCCTCGTCCAGGTTGCGGGCCAGCAGCTCCTCCATCTCCTTCTGCTCCTGGGGGGTGGGGTCCCGCATGTCGAAGCCCATCACGGCCCCGCGCAGGGTGCCGTGGCCGATGAGCACGCCGTAGTTTGCGGCGGGCGGGTTCTGAGCCACGTGCTCGGCGTAATCCGACACCGACTCGTCCACCAGCTCCACATAGGGCATGCTGGCCGGGAGCAGGGTGTTGTAGTACTGGGACTGGGCCTCCCGCCGGTCGGGGGGAACGGGCAGGTGGGAGATACCGCAGTTGCCGGTGATTTCCAGGGTAATGCCCTGGTAGAGCTTGCTCTCCGGGTTGAGACCGGGGGTCAGGGGGACCGTGTCGGAGTGGGTGTGGATGTCGATAAAGCCGGGGGCGATGGTCTTTCCGGTCACATCCAGCACATGGTCGCACTCCCCGTGGAAGCTGGGGACGATGGCCGCGATTTTTCCGTCCTGGATACATACATCTCCGGCATACAGGGGATTGCCGGTGCCGTCGGCGATCTGGCCGCCTTTCAATACATACTGATACATCATCATACCTCGATTCTGTCCAAAAAATATAAAAAAGGGCCCCATGAAATACGTCAGCAGGTCTGCTGGCGCCTTCATAGGACCCTATTCGGCTGAAAGAGGGGGGGACCCGCCTTCACGAATAAAATCTGAAGTTTTAACTTGTATGGGGCGGCTGACCGTCCCGGGACTGCATGTAGGTGAGCAGCTTGTTCTGGGCGTCCTTCAAAATGGAGACGATGGCCCGGCGGGAGTCGCCCAGGTAGCGGGCCTGGATCTCTTCGATCATCTGGGGCAGGTCGGTGCACAGGCTGCGGCCCACGATCAGATCGGTGAGAAAGGCGTTGGTCAGGTGACACACCGTGTTGAACTCGGCCGCGTAGATCCGGCCCGAGACGGGGTCGACGATCATAGAGGCCACCAGAGACTGGTGGACCTTGGTAATGGGGTTGCGGCTGCCTGTTTTGGAAAGGCCCACCACGCAGATGGCGTTGGGCGGAAACTGATTTATCTCCATCATTTCTCCATCCTGCCATACTTTACAGGAATTATTATATTGAGCTTTGTGGGATTTGTCAACCGCACCTTTGCCGGAAAGGGAAAGATCGCTTCTGCGCTCGCAGATTTTATTGTAAGCGTCCTTCATACACACCAGCAGGGCCCGCTGACTCAGACCTAAATAGGTATTCTGGATCTGTTCCAAAATTTTTGGCAGGTCGGTGTAGATGCACCGTCCCACCAGCAGGGTCCGCAGATAGCTGCTGGTGATGTCGCAGACCATGTTGGCCTCGGCGTCCAGGATGATCCCGTCCCCCTGGCGGAAGGTGAAGGTCACCAGCAACAGGTCATACTGCACCGCAATGGGGGTGGAGGCGGTGGGGGCGGCCATGCCGGCGGCAAAAATCACATCCTGCGCAAATTTCACAGCGTCCCTCCTCCTTTATGCTCAGGGCTTCATTGTATCCGGTTTTCAGGGATTGTCAAGTCCCCAGACGGAACTGTAAATATCAGGGAAACCCTTGTTCATAATGACTAAAATGAAGCGATATTTTCATATTGTTTCACGTGTTGAAAATATATTTTCATTTTGATACAATGAACGCACATCGAAAAAGAGCGGAGGTATCCTGATGCGTTCCAATCAAACCAGTATGTCCCTGATCCAGAAGATCCGGGCTGCACAGGCGGCCGATCCCGCCTTTCAGAAAGCACATCGTATGATACAGGGAATTATGGGGGCCTGGGCCCTCATTGTTATTGTGGACCGGGCCATCGGCCTGCTGACGCACGCCTACGGGCCGCAGCAGCTCCCCTTTGCCCTGCTGGGCGGGGCGGCGCTGATCGCGCTGGCCTTCCTGGGCACCCGGGGACATATCCAGGGCGCCATGATGGTCATGCAGGTCAACATGGCGGTGGTCCTTATCCAGTTTGCCGCCACCTGTTTCCTCTACCGGGAAAATACCGCTCCCTGGTCCGTCCTGTTCTACGGCCTGGCCGCCGCTGTCCTGGTGGGCAGCTCCCTGCTGTTCTTCCTGAACTGCAAGATTGAGTACTACCGCGGTCAGCTGGCCCAGTTCAAGGGCAAGCAGGCCCGTGAGCCCCGGTTCTACCGCACCAACAGCAGATTGGTGCGCAACACCAAATAAGCGTTCATTGCTGAAAAGGAGGCTGGGCCTGATGGAACAGCTCAAAGACATCATTACACAAATCCGGGCCAAATACGACAGCCTCTCCAAAAGACATAAAACCCTGGCCGATTACATCATCGAGCATCCGGACGACATGGCGTTTATGAACATCAACCAGTTCAGCGAAAAGACGGGGGTCAGCCCCGCCACCATCACCCGCTTCGCCCGGCAGCTGGAGTTCCAGGGCTATCCCGAGCTTCAGCGCAGCGCCTATGAGCACCAGCGCAAGTGGGTCCCCTTCGGACAGCTGAAATCCCTGCTGCGCAGCGAGACGCCGGCGGGGGCCTCGGCCCGGAACGTGCTGGAGTGGACCATCCAGAACAACACCCAGCAGCTGGCGGAGCTCTGCGCCCCCCAGCTTCAGGAGAGCTTTTTCCGCTCCTGCGAGCTGCTCTCCAAGGCGCGGACCATCTATATCGCGGGCTTCCGCTCCTCCTACTCGGTGGCCTATTATCTGGCCTTCATGCTCAGCCAGATGTATGGGAACGTGCGCCTGCTCTCCACCGCCACCAGCGAGCTCCCCTGCGTGCTGTGTGATGCGGGGGCGGAGGACTGTCTGGTGCTGATCTCCTATTCCCGGTACACCAAGTCCTCCTATGAGCTCGTCTCCTATTTTCATCAGATTTCCAGCCCCGTTGTCACAATTACGGATTCCCTTACATCCCCCATCGCGATGAAATCCACAGAAGTTCTGCTGGCATCCAATGGCGGAAACTTTTCTCCCGTGGCGGCAATTACCCTGTGCAGCAGCTTTATTACCGCACTGGGGCGCCAGAACTCCCAGCAGACCTTAAAGCGAATGGAGGACCAGGACAAAATTGCCCTGGAGCACGGTATTTACCTGTAAAGGGCGGCTTTTTGCCGCGTATGTGTTGTGTTTTTGTGTTTGACAGGAGGGCCGGCCGCCTGCGGCACAGAAATAATGCTGCCTCGGCAGCATCATGCTAAAAGGAGATGGAATGTAAATGATTTTCGACCTGAATCCTCTGTGGGGATTCCTCCCGCTGCTTCTCTACATCGTACTGATGATGATGGGCAAGGACATGAACGTCGCCGTCCTGCTATGTGTCATCCTGGGTGCGGTTCTGACGGGGGAGTCCATTACCGGCTTCGCAAACACCATCAGCAAATCCCTGGGCTCTTTCTGTGCCCTGATCGGCTTCATCATCGTGCTGGGCTCCGGCCTGGCCGAGATTCTATCCCGCACCCATGTTGCTCATAACCTGGTTTTCACCGTGGTCAACAAGTTTAAGCTGAAGAGCAAGAAGATGGCCATTCTGATTTCCATGTTCACCTCTACCCTCATGGTTGCCCTGCTGGGCACCCTGGCTGGCTCCAACGCCATCATCGCCCCCATCCTGATCCCCATTGTGGCCAGCGTGGGCCTGACCCCCTCCACCCTGGGCGTCATCCTCCACGGCGCAGGCGCTACCGGCCTGTATATCGGCCCCTTCGTGCCCCCTGTGGTCACCATCACCGGCCTGACCGGCCTGAGCTACGGCGAGTTTATGATCCAGGCCGGTATCCCCCTGGCCATCATCGTCTGGGGCTCCACCTTCTTCATGGCCTGCCGCACCCAGCGCAAGACTGAGGGCAAGGAGGCATACAGCGAGGCCGACGCCGAGGCTGTTGATTTCGTTCCCGATGCACGCTGCAAGCGGGCCACCGTTGCGTTCCTGGTGGTTATGGCGGTCATGATGGTCTACGGCCTGTTCGCAAAGGCCGGCGCCAGCTACGCCATCCTGGTCATGATGGTCGCCTCCATCGTGGTCGGTCTGGTGGGCGGCCTGTCCTTCAAGGACTCCCTGTCCGCCATGATCACCGGCGGCTCCAAGATGTTCTGGATGTTCTTCATGTTCGTCCTGTTCGACCCCTTCCTCAACTACGTCAGCGCCTCCGGCGCCTTCAACGCTGTGTGCGAGCTGATCAAGCCCCTGATCGATGTGGGCGGCGAGGTGGTCTTCCTGATGCTGACTGCCGCTGTGGGCGTGTTCGGCATCTCCGGCACCGGTGTGGCCCAGGCCCAGATCACCCACGAGCTGTTCCTGCCCATGGTAGAGTCCCTGCACATTGATATGTCCATCTGGGCCATGGTCGTCCTGGTCGCCTGCCAGGTCACCTTCTTCGTCACCCCCACCGTGGACATGGTCGGCCAGATGGGTCTGGCCCGCTCCAAGAACATCAAGGCCATGCTGGCAAACGGCTGGGTCCTGACGATCATCACCTTCCTCTATGTCCTGGTGCGCGCCATCCTGTACACAATGTAACGTCTTTTTTGACGATTGAATGGAGATGTAACGATCTATGACGAATTTTGCTCTGCTCCAGACCAATATTGCCTTCTGCGACGGCCCTGCCAACTACAAGCGGGTGCGGGAGCTTTTCGCCCAGGCGATGGCCAAGGATCCCCGTCCCGATGTGGTGGTGCTGCCCGAGGACTGGGCCAGCGGCTTCTCTGACGAGATGTTCCATCACATGGCGGACTTCATCGAGCCGGAGAACGGCCCCTCTGTCACTGTCCTGCGGGAGCTGGCCAAGGAGTACCACGTCTGGGTGGTGGGCGGCTCCATCGGCACCCTCCACGCCGACGGCAAGATGCGCAACACCACCTTCCTCATCAACAGAGACGGTGAGATCGTGGGCGATTACAGCAAGATGCACCTGTACAGCGACATGGATGAGCACGTGCCCTTCGCCCACGGCGACAAGACCGAGGTCTATGACACCGAATTCGGCCGCATGGGCATGATGATCTGCTATGACATCCGCTTCTGCGAGCTGTCCCGCACCTACGCCCTGAAAAAGGCCGATGTGCTGGTGGTCACCTCCAACTTCCCCAACCCCCGTGTGAACCACTGGCGCACCCTGCTCACGGCCCGTGCCATCGAGAACCAGATGTTTGTGGTGGCCTGCAACCGGGTGGGACCCAGCCCCATGGGTACCTACTGCGGCCACTCCATTATCATCGACCCCTGGGGCGATGTGATCGCCGAGGGCGGCGATCAGGAGGAAATCGTGACCGGATCCATCGATTACACCAAGACCCGTGAGGTCCGCGATCTGATCCACATGTTCCGGGACCGCCAGCCCAAGCTTTATGGGGATACGCTGCTCAAGCCCATCGACTGACTCGGTTAGAATGGCTGCCCTCCATTTCCAGGGCAGCCATTCATTTTGCTCTGGGCAGGGGAGAGCCCCTGAGAAAGAAGGTTGAATATATGAAAGTAGATACTGCCCGATATCTGGAACTGCGCCGGGACATTCACCGGCACCCGGAATTGAGCAACCATGAGATAGAGACAACCCGGCGGATCCGGGAATTTCTGGCCCGGGATGGGCTGACCCTGCAATCCATCGGCAATCTGAACGGAGGCTTCGTCCGCATCGACTGCGGAAAGGAAAAGACCCTCTGCATGCGGGCCGACATCGACGCCCTGCCGCTGATCGAAAATACCGGCGCCCCCTTTGCCTCCCAGAACCAGGGGGTGATGCACGCCTGCGGACACGATATGCACACGGCTATTGCGGCGGGCATCGCCTGCGAGCTCAACCGGGTGAAGGAGCAGCTCAACTGCAATGTGGTGGTCCTGTTCCAGCCCGCGGAGGAGAGCAACCCTGTGGGCGGGGCGCGGCCGGTCACTGAGGCCGGCTTTCTGCGGGACCAGAAGATCGACGAGATCTACGGCCTGCATATGTGGCCCTCCCTGCCGCTGGGGGATATCGCCCTGCGGCCCGGCCCCCTGATGGCGGCCTCGGACCGGTTCACCATCGAGGTGTACGGTACTGCCGCCCACGCGGCGGAGCCCCACCTGGGGGTGGACGCCATCGCCATGGGCGCGGAGATCGACTGCGCCCTGGTGCAGAAGCTACGCCGGGAGGTGGACCCCTTTGAGACGGTGGCCATCTCCATCGGCTCCTTCCAGAGCACCGGCCGGTACAACGTGGTGTGCGACCACGTCACCCTCCAGGGAACGGTCCGCAGCACCAGCGAGGAGACCCGGGCCTACCTCCACCGCCGCATCCGGGAGATCCCGGAAAAAATCGCCGCCGTCTACGGCGGCAGGGCAGAGGTGGACCTGCACCCGGGCTACGGCGTTCTGCAGAACGCCCCCGACCTGTTCGACCGCTTCTCCCAGCATGCCATCGGGATCTTGGGAAGGGAGCATGTCCACACGGACATCCACCCCAGCCTGATCGGGGAAGATTTTTACTATTTCAGCCAGCAGATCCCGGCCCTCTATTTCCACATGGGCTGCCAGGCAGATCACCCGCTGCACAATAACTGCTTCCTGCCCAAGGAGGAGACCCTGGGGATCGCAGTGGACCTGATGACGGAATATTTCCTCTCCCAGGGGAAGTAAAAAGAAAACAGAACGAAAAGGGACGGCGTGACCGAGGTCACGCCGTCCCTTTTGCTGTTTGACGGGTGCGGAGCGGGAGAAAAGAGCCGGCACACAAATTTTTGGTGTGCGGGGGAGAGACTCCCCATTGTGACCGGAAAATATGAGTACGCAGGGTTATTTACCGTGTGCTTTACGCCCGCTTGTATTGGAAATATTGAGTGACTCGCGGTATTTCGTCACGGTCCGGCGGGAGATATCGGCGCCCTGCTGGGCCAGGAGCTGACAGAGCTTGGCGTCGGACAGGGGATGTGCGGGGTCCTCGTCCCGGATGAGGCTGGCCAGCATGTCCTTGACCTGGGCGGCGGACAGCCCGTTTTCCCCGCTCTCCCGCATGAGGAAGTAGCCCAGGGGATAGACCCCCCAGTCACACTGCAAGTATTTGTCCCGGATGGCGCGGCTGATCGTGGATGGCTGGAGGGAGAGGGCGTCGGCGATATCGGACAGACCCAGGGGGACACGGGTGCCGTGGGTCTGGAAAAAGGCCGTTTGTTTGGCTACGATCACCTGGGCGCAGGCCAGCAGGGTGGACTTGCGCTGCTCCACCGCCTGGATGGACCACTTGGCCTGGGAGAGCTTTTGGGAGAGATACTCCCTGACCTGGGGGTCGTCACTCTGCTGGTGGAGGGTGCAGTAATAGGGATTGATATTTATGGTGGGCAGATAGGGATCCTGGTGTACCACCTGCAGCTGGGTCCCATCCCGTTCCACAGCCAGGTCGGGCACCAGGTACTGGGCGTGGTCCGTGGCGGCAAAGGCGGCGCCGGGGCGGGGGTCCAGGGACTTGATCAGCGCCTCCAGCTCCCGGACGGTGCGCTGGGGGATGCCCAGGGCCTTGGAAATGGCGTTGTACTGCTTTGCAGCCAGCTGCTCCAGATGCTGCCGTACGATGGTCAGAGGGGGGCCGTCATACCCCATGCGCAGCAGCTGGAGGGCCAGACACTCTGAGAGATCCCGTGCTGCAACACCGGGCGGGTCCAGGGACTGGAGGAGCTCCAGCCCCTGCCGGAGCACAGGGAGGGAAATTTGGAGGTCCCGGGACAGGGCGTCCAGATTTTCGCGGAAATAGCCGTCCTTGTCCAGAACGGTGGTGAGCAGACAGGCGGCGCGGCGCACCTGGGCCGGGGCAGAGCTGCCGTCGGTCTGGGTGCAGAGGTGGCAGGCCAGGGTATAGGTCAAGCCGCCATCCGTTCCGGCCAGGGCCAGAGGGTCCAGATCCTCCCGCTCTGCGGTGATATAGGCGCGGTTCTGATTGTCAAAATCGGCCTGGGCCTGCAATCTGGCCCAGATCTCATCCCCTTCATCCTGCTGAACGGCGGGGGCGACCAGGTCCAGGACCGGATTGTCCTGCACCAATTCCTGCATGTACTGAGACAACTCCAGGGTCCCCATCTGAAGGATTTTCATGGAGAGGAGCTGACGTGGGCTCAGGGTTTGAAGCTGCTTCATATCCAGCGCTATGTGCATGGAATTGTTCACCTCCTCGAACTAAGGATAATATTAAGATCAACTCGACAGATTAATTTAATATAGCATGAATCCAACCGAATGTCGAGTTATATAAAAACTATAAAAGTACAAATGTCCTCAAGTGCAATACTGGAATATATGACATAAATAAATGCTCGAAAATGGGCGAATGCCCAATAATGAGCATATACGCCCAAAAATGGGCACAAAATACGGGAAATATTTTTGAAGCGGGGGACTGAGCAAAACACACAAAATAAGAAGGACGAAGTCTCTTTTGTTATAGAAATATGCCTATACGGGAAAAAACAGGGGATATCAGAGAGAAAAAAGATAAAAATAAAATCGGGTCGAAAAGTTGGCACGGTATTTGCGATATATATAGGCAGAGCTGAGCAAGATCTCAGAATAAAAAATGTGGAGGGAATACATCATGAAATTTGGACTTTTGAAAGATATTAAGATCGGTGAATTCCGTACGATTGCTACTCCTGCCGAGGTCAATGCCATCGTGGGAGATGGACATGAGGTTTATGTGCAGCGTGGTGCAGGCGAGGGCGCTGGTTTTCCTGATGAGAGCTATGTGAAGGAAGGTGCCAAGCTGCTTGACACCATGGAGGAGATCTACGCCACCTGTGACCTGGTGACCAAGGTCAAGGAGATCGAGCCCCATGAGTATCCCCTGCTGCGTGAGAACCAGATCGTACTTACCTGCATCCATCCCGCCGCTCACCCCGAGGAGGTGCAGGCTCTGCTGGACAGCAAGTGCATCGCTTTCACCGCTGAGGACGCCCACCGCTATGGCTCCCCCAACTGCGAGGCCGCCGGCAAGCAGGGCGCTCTGATGGGCCTGGAGTCCCTCCAGTCCATCCATGGCGGCAAGGGTAAGTTTGTCAACGGCCTGGGCGGCGCTCCCGGCGTTAAGGCCCTGGTTCTGGGCGGCGGCACTGTGGGCCGCGCCGTGACCTCCGTGCTCCACGCTCTGGGCGCCTGGGTCACTGTGATGGACGTGAACGTCGGCTGCCTGCGCGACATCGGCAAGCAGTTCAACGAGGAGGTCAACACCATGATCTCCAACCGCTACAACATTCAGAAGCTGCTGCCCGAGATCGACGTGGTCTACAACTGCGTGAAGTGGCCCAAGGATGCGACCGACTTTATGATCACCCGCGAGATGGTCCGCTCCATGGAGAAGGGCTCCGTCATCGTGGACATCAGCAACGACGTGGGCGCCATCGAGACCTTCCACGAGACCACCCACGACGACCCCCGCTACATCGAGGAGGGCGTGGTCCACTACTGCGTCAGCAACATCCCCGGCTCCATTGCCCAGTCCACCTCCATCGCCTATTCCGCCTCTCTGCTGCCCCACTTCCGTTCCATCCTGAACAACGGTGTGGCTGAGGCCTGCGTGCGGGACGGCTTCCTGCGCCGCAGCCTGACCACCTACAAGGGCTATCTGACCCACGAGGAGACCAGCGCCATCCAGAACCGCCCCTGGATCCGCCCCGAGGACATCCTGGGAATCGCCGACCGCAAGCTGGACATGGCTCCTCCCGCAACCGGCACCAAGTCTGAGAACTTCATCAAGAAATAACCGCAGATCCCGACCTTGAACTGCCGCAGCCCGGCAGCCCTGTCGGCTGCCGGGCTGCGGCGTTTTTTTAGAAACAGGTGACAGTATAGGAGAGTAAACGGCTTTGTGCTGGGCGGTGTGCCGCGCAGTACAGAGCCAAGATCAGTCAAGGAGGTAAACCATGAGCGCTCAAGATGTGTTGATGGACTTTGCGATTGCGTCCGTATTTATTCTGTTCGGACAGCTGATCCGTGCCAAAGTTTCCTTTGTTCAGAAATTTTTTGTACCTGCCAGTATGATAGCAGGCTTTATTGCCCTGGCACTTGGCAGCCAGGGACTCAATGTGCTCCCCTTCTCCGATAGTATCGGCAGTTACCCCGGTGTTCTGATTATTCTGATTTTCGCTGCCGTTGGTCTGAACGGCTTTACATTCTCCAAAGAGGGCTTTAAGGCTGAGGTGGGTCGCATCGGCTCCTATTTTTCCTATAAAGTGCTGGCCCAGGTCATTCAGTTTGCCCTGGTGCCCCTCTTCTCCATCCTCGTAATTTCCAAGCTCTTCCCTGATATCAATTACAGCTTCGGCCTCCTGCTGGCCGCCGGCTTCTCCGGCGGACACGGCACCGCCGCCGCTGTGGGCTCCACCCTGGCCAAGATGGGCTTCACCGACGCCACCGATATTGCCATGACCTGCGCCACCGTGGGCATCCTGGCCGGTATCTTCGGCGGCCTGTTCTTCATCAAGCTGGGCACCAAGCGGGGCTGGACCAAGTATATCAAGAGCTTCCAGTATATTTCCGGTGATCTGCGCACCGGCATGGTCAAAAACGATGAGGACCGCGCCTCCATGGGTAAGGAGACCGTCTCCTCTGTGGCCCTGGACCCCCTGGCCTGGCACCTGGCCCTGCTGCTGACCGCCTGCGGCGCCGGCATCATCATCAACAAGTGGATCCTGAAGGTGACCGAGCTGGACCTGCCCAACTACCTGCTGGCCTTCCTGGTGGCCATCTGCATGTTCTTCTTCAACCGCAAGACCGGCATCCAGCACTACGTTGACGAAAATGTGGTCAACCGCATTTCCGGCACAGCCACCGACTTCCTGGTGTTCTTCGGCATCGCCTCCATCAAGATCTCCGTCATCGTGAAGTACGCCGTACCTCTGGCCCTGCTGCTGGTCTTTGGTATTGTGATCGTCGTGGTGACCCTGATGTACTTCGGCCCCGCCATGAACAAGGGCAGCTGGTTCGAGCGCTCCATCTTTGTCTGGGGCTACTCCACCGGTGTGTTTGCCATCGGCTTCATTCTGCTGCGGATCGTGGACCCCCTGAACAAGTCCAAGACCCTGAACGACACCGCCTTCGCAGCACCCTTTACCACACCCATCGAGATGTTTGCCTGGTCCATGGGTCCCATTATGCTGATGAACGGCCAGCACTGGAAGTTTGTGGGCCTCTATCTGGCGATCCTGGCCGCCTGCATTGTTGTCAACATAGTGTTCAAGTGGTGGTGGCATAAGCTGCCTCTGGACCGCCCGGCAGACGACTGAGAAATAAAATTGTCTCCTTGTGTACGCATCACTATTTTGTATGATAAAATAGTAAAACCGTGATGACACGGTGGAAAGAGGTGCGCTGCAATGAGGCTGATTGAGGAACTGTTCCGGGGCAAGGGGTATATTGATGGGATCACCATTATCAATCTGGATGGTGAGATCCTGTTTACTGCCAAGTTCAATGAGAAACTGAATCCGGGAGTACTGCAGGACGATACGGTCGGAAAAAACTTTTTTGAGATCTATCAGAATCTGGACCCCAATACCAGCACCACCATCAAGGCGCTGGAGTGCGGCGTACCCGCCTATGTGGAGGACCAGCTGCTGAAGATCAAAGGGAAGGAATCCATCCATATCACCTCGCTGTCCATCCCCATCAAGCGGGGAGAGCGCACAGTGGGTGCCATCGACCTGTCCCTCCAGGAGCCGGAAAACGATGCCGCGCCTGAGGTGGTGCCGGTGCAGCTGAGTACCTCGGACTTTTCCAAGGACAAGACAGAAAAATTATTCAACCGGGATATTGCCCACTTTACCGTAGACGATATCATCGCCAACGAGAAAAAGATGCGTCAGCTGAAGGCCTATGTCCCGGTGGTGGCCAACTGCACCCTTCCGGTTTTGATTTATGGAGAGACGGGGACTGGCAAGGAAGTCTTTGCACAGGCGATCCACAACGCCAGTCCCCGTCGGGACATGCCTTTTGTGGCCCAGAACTGCGCTGCCCTTCCGGAGACCCTTCTGGAAAGCATTCTGTTTGGAACCGCAAAGGGTGCTTTTACGGGCGCGACCGAAAATAAAGGCCTCTTTGAGCTGGCGGACGGCGGGACCCTGTTCCTGGATGAGATCAATTCCATGCCCATCCAGCTCCAGTCCAAGCTGCTTCGCGTGCTCCAGGACGGGTGTTTCCGCAGCCTGGGCTCCCGGTATGTGAAAAACGTGGACGTCAAGGTGATCGCGGCCATCAATGTGGACCCCCTGCTGGCCATTGAAAAGGGACAGCTGAGACAGGACATCTATTACCGTCTGAGCATGATGTCCATTAACATCCCGCCGCTGCGGGAGCGGAGAGGGGATATCCATTCCTTTATTAAGCTCTATGTCAACAAACATAACGAAACCTTCCGAAAGCAAATACGATATATCTCTAAAAACCTGATTGACGCCATGGAGGCCTATGACTGGCCCGGCAATCTGCGGGAGCTGGAGCACATCATTGTGTACGGCATGAGCCAGGTGGACGGAACCGAAACTGTGCTAAAGCTGAAGGACATTCAGGATAAATTCCCGGAGCTCCGGGCGGATAGCGGCAGATCGGCACGGGAGTCCATCCGTCTGCTGCACCAGCCGGATCTCCCCACCGGTCCCTGTTCTCTGCGGCAGACCATGCGGGAGCTTGAGCGCAGCCTGATCTGCGAGGCCCTGGAGGCCGCCGGAGGCAATGTCTCCAAGGCAGCCAGACGGCTTCAGATTCCGCGGCAGACCCTGAACCGACGGATTCAGGAGTATGAGATCGAACTGTAATTCCGTAGGATTCAGTCGGCTTTCAGGTAGGTGAGGTTGATTACTAGGAGAATTCGATGAAAAAAGAAACCATTAAAAACACCTTGCTGCTGCTCCTTGGTGTCGCGATTTACAGCCTGGGCACAGCATACTTTATCGTACCGGCCAAGATCGCACCGGGAGGCGCAGTAGGTATCGCACTGATGATCAACCATGTGACGGACCTGCCCATCGGCACCATGACCCTGCTGATCAACGTGCCGCTTCTGGTTTTGGCGTGGAAATACCTCAGCCACAGCTTTGCCATCAATACCGCGATTGCTACCGTATTGGTCACCATCGTCCTGGACTTTATCGTGACCCCGCTGTGCCCCCTGTATGCCGGTGACCGGCTGATGGGCAGCGTATACGGCGGTATCGTGGTAGGCGTGGGAATGGGCCTGATCTTCATGGCCGGCTTCACCACGGGCGGAACCGATATTGCCGGATACCTCCTGCAAAAGAAATTTCCCCACTTCTCCATAGGACGGGCGCTGATGGTCATTGAGGGCTTCATCCTGGCGGCGTCCATTGTGGTGTTTGAGGATGTGGACGCGGGCCTGTTCGGACTGATCAGCGTGTTCGCCCAGACCAAGGCCATTGACGCCCTGCTCTACGGCAGCGGCTCCGCCAATCAGGCGATCATTATTAGCAAGCAGTCGGACCCCATTTCCAAGCGGGTGATCCAGGAGCTGGAGCGCACCGCCACCGTTTTGGACGGACATGGCGCATACAGCGGAGCCCCCATTGATGTTGTGCTCTGCACGGTCAGAAAATCTGAGATCGCAAAGCTCAAGACCATCATCAGCGACTGCGACGAGAACGCCTTTGTCATGGTAAACGAGACCAGCGAGGTTCTGGGACTGGGCTTCAAGGGCTTCTCGGAGTAAGCAGATAACAAAAATTCCGGATCGTGCTGTCAATTTCTTTGAAACAATATAAATTGAATGAAAGGATCTGTAAAAATGGACGAGAGACTTAACTTTTTGTTCCTGACCGAGGAGGAAGCCGTTCAGGCCGGCGCCAAGGATATGGCCCACTGCATTGAGGTAATGGACGAAGTCTTTCAGCTGATGGGGGAGGGGGACTACATCATGGGCAACCCCAACCACAATGCCCATGGAATCAAGATCTATTTCCCCAAGGAGACGAAATTCCCCAACATGCCGGTCAAGGGGCCAGACCGCCGCTTTATGGCCCTGCCCGCCTATCTGGGCGGCAGATATAACTGCTGCGGACAGAAGTGGTACGGCTCCAACATCGCCAACCGGGAGCGGGGCCTGCCCCGATCCATCCTGACCACGCTGCTCAACGACCCGGACACCGGCGCTCCCATTGCGTTTATGTCCGCCAATGCCCTCAGCGCGACCCGCACCGGAGCCATTCCCGCGGTGGGCGCCAAGTATTTCGCTCGGAAGGACGCCAAGGTGCTCAGCGCCATCGGTGTGGGCGTCATCGGCCGCTCCTGCCTGTCCGCGCTGATGGTCGTTCTGAAGAATATTGAGGAGATCCGGGTGTACGATCTGAACCGGGAGGCCGCCGAGACCTACTGCGCCCAGCTGGCCGAGACCTATGGTGTGCGCGCCCTGGCTGTGGACAGCGTGGAGGAGGCCGTGCGCGGAGCGGACGTGGTCAATGTGGCCACCGCCGGCGCCGTCTCCCCTGAGATCCACGACGACTGGCTGAAGGAGGGCGTGCTGCTCACCCTGCCCGCCAGCGCCGGCATCACCAGCGAGACCATGAAGAAGTGCAGGATCGCTGTGGACAACCGGAAGATGTACGACGCATATGCCGAGGAGCTGCGTGGCCTGCCCGGCGGATTTTCCGCCAATCTGAGCGGAATCTGCGGCTTTATGATGGATCTTGTGGAGAGCGGCGAGCTGCGGAAAGAGGACATCGTGGATCTGGGCGATGTAGCCAACGGTACATGCACCGGCCGGAACAGCGACAGCGAGCGGTTTATCTTTATTATGGACGGTATGCCCATCGAGGATGTGGCCTGGGGCTACACCATCTATCAGAACGCCCTGGAGCAGGGCCTGGGCACCAAGCTGAATCTGTGGGAGAATATCCTGTAAATCCGGTACATTTTATTTGAACATCAGAAACCCCCGGTCATCCAGCGGAAATTCCGCTGGATGACCGGGGGTTTTTATGGTTTTTTGGGGATTTAGTATTCTCTCTGTACCACTTTCTTTTCGTTGAGGATGTTTTCAATACATTCCAGATTCTGAGTGGACTGAGGCGCGGTCTGCCGGCCCAGCTCTGCAACAAGCGCCTCGATGACGGCCAAAAAGACAGTGTCCCCGCTGGGGTGGTTGACGGAGTTGGTGTCAATGATGGCGGAGGCAAATTTTGCGATGGGGTTCAGGCTGGTGTTGGTGACCAAAGCCACAGGGATTTGGTGCTGACAGCAGTATTCTGCGACCTCGATGGTTTTTCGGGTGCAGGGCCATGCGGAAAAAACCAGAAGCACATCGGTGGGCTTCATATAGAGTGCGGCCCGGTCATAGATCACATCGGAGTCATGGCTGAGCTGAATCACCTGGGGGTGGAATACGTTCAGGGAGTACTCACAGTACAGTGCCAGGGCCTTGCTGGAACGCAGGCCCAGGGTAAAAATGTGATCCGCATTGAGCAAAAGGGAAGAAATCTTCTCAAATTGCTGCAAGTTGGAGGGAGTACATAGGTTGTCCAGCACGCGGATGCTGTCAGAGGACACCCGGTAGAGCATGCTTTGCTGGTCAGAAAGCTCGCCGCTGGTGAAATTCTGTTTCATGGGCTGGTAAGAGGTGGTGGTGCGCATCAGAGCGGAATTAAGCAATTCCTTTTTGAATGCGCCATAGCTGGGAAGCCCTAAGGTCTGTACCAGGCGCATAACGGTAGTAGTGCCAACCCCGGCTGCCTCAGCCAGCTCAGCCACGGTCATGATCCCAACCTGCTCATAATTCATCAGCAGGTAGCCGCATAGAAGCTGCTGTTTTTTTGAGAGTCCATCCTTGAGTTTGAGTATTTCATCTAATATATTTTGGCTCATACCAAAAACCTCCGATTTTGGGTGTATCGGGTCAAAAATCACAAGAAAACCTTGCAATTTTATTATACACTGAACGAGGAAAGCGTCAAGAAGGAATAAATATATTATTTTTATAAAAATAAAACAAGAAACCCATTTATTTGAAAATTTAGGAACAAGTAATCTTTAATATGTGCAATAGGAACAAAAAGGAACAGGGGAAACTGTGTAAAAGAATAAATATTCTTTTTTGAGAAAGAAAAGGTTGACTTATTCCGAAAATGATGTAGAATGTAGACAGTAACAGCAAGGCAGCAAACACAAAAATTATATATAAGATCAAAAAAGGAAGGTACATATCATGAAAGACAGAGAAGTAATTTTTTACAGCGAAGGCGCCAAGATGGTCGGCAACATCTATCTGCCCGATGACTACAAGGAAGGCGAGAAGCGCCCCGCTGTCCTGTGCAACTCCGGCTGGACCGGCGTCAACAAGTGCTATCCCGCTCTGTACGCCCGCGCTCTGACCGCCCGCGGCTTTGTCTGCATGGGCTTCGATTTCCGCGGCTTCAAGCCCAGCGAGAGTGTCCATCCCTGCCTGCCCAAGTACACCACCCTGGAGACTGAGGTTGAGGATATCGCCAATGCCTTCACCTTCATGCAGGTTCAGCCTGAGGTCGATCCTGACCGCTGCGGCCTGCTGGGCTGGGGCGTCGGCGGCGCCGTGTGCATCACCGTGGCCGCCCGCGACAAGGAGGTCAAGGCTGTCGCTACTCTGAACTCCTTCGTCAACGGCGAGCGCTGGATGCGTGATGGCATGGGCAACGATGCCTTCGGCAAGTCCGTGGCTCGTCTGCGTCAGGACCGCATCAAGCGGATCACCACCAACGATCCCGTGCTGATGCACCCCTACACCGACTATCCCAACATCACCGAGAGCGGCGACTTCTACACCGATCACGTGCTGAAGGAGATCAACGGCGGCATCGATAAGGCCGTCAACGAGGACAACGACGAGGTGTTCCCCACCCCCATGTCCACCGCCATCGGCGAGAGCTTCATCCGCTTCAACGTGGAGGATCTGCTGCCCCGCATCGCTCCCCGCGCTGTGTTCGTCGGCCACGGCTACTACAATGAGCTGCACCAGCGCGTCGAGGCCGAGGAGGCCTATCGCCTGGCTAAGGAGCCCAAGCAGCTGTACTATGTGGACGGCAAGCACAACGAGTGGATGTTCGACGAGGATCCCAAGTTCCAGGCTCTGGCTGATGCTCTGGCTGCCTTCTACAACGAGCACCTGAAGGCCACTAAGTTCGGTCTGCAGTAATTCGGCTGAGTTGACTAGCAAAATTGGATAAGTGATTCGTCCCCGTTGTCGTAATTAAATAGCTTTATGACAACGGGGACGATTTTTTTGCACCTTTTTCGGGAATAAAAGATTGTTGAGGGGAGAGAAACGGTTTTGGAATACACCCATATGTCATTTTTGAATGACTTTATGTATATGTCCCTGCTGCTGGTCGTCGCTCAATTTTTGAGAGCGAAGATTAAGTTTTTACAGAAATTCTTCATTCCGTCTTCTCTGCTTGCAGGTCTGATGGGACTGTTCTTGGGTCCGCAGTTTTTGAACATTATTCCCTGGAGCGGGAAGATCGGCTCCTATGCATACATGCTGGTCTGTGTTTTGTTCGGCGGATTGTTCCTTGGCAAAAAAGAAAAAATCTCTCCCAAAAAGATTTTCAAACAGGTTGGAGACTCCTTCTGCGTTAATATGGCGGCAGAATTTATCTGCTTTGGTTCCGCGCTTCTGATTGGCGGAATTTTGGTTACGATCCTGTTCCCCGATGTATTTCCCCAGATTTCCCTGCTGCTGCCTTCCGGCTTCTGCGGAGGTCATGGATACGCCTCTACCATTGGTACGGCGCTGAACGGCCTGCTGGGCAGAGAGGACTGCGTTGTCATTGGCCAGACCTTCGCCACTATGGGCCTGCTGGTCGGTATTTTCCTGGGTGTGGCCTGCATCAACTATGGAACCCGCCACGGCTGTACCCGCTTTGTGAAGAGTGCAAAGTCTCTGCCTGAGGACTGCCTGACCGGCATTGTCCCCCCTGAAAAGCGTGTGTCCATGGGTGCTGAGACGATCAACCCCATGTCTATGGACCCCCTGGCGTGGCACATGGCCCTGACTCTGATTGCCACGCTGGTCGGTTATAAATTCTATGATTGGTACAAGCAGTACCTGCCCGACATCGAGCTGCCCGTTATGTGCCTGACCATGCTGGCCGGCGTGCTGCTCCAGAGCCTGCTGAACCACACCCCCTTCCGCGACAGTGTGGACGAGCAGGTGGAAGGCCGCATTGGCAGTATGGTGACTGACTATCTGGTCGGCTTTGGCGTTGCATCCATTTCCATCACTGTGGTTATGGAGTTTGCTATGCCCATTGTTGTATTGTGCGTGCTGGGCATCATCACTCCCTTGGTATTCGTGTTTTTCATTGGCCGGAAGCTGTTCCACAACTTCTGGTTTGAGCGTTCCATCTTTATCTTTGGCTGGATTACCGGCGTGGTTGCCATCGGTGTGACTCTGCTGCGCATTGTTGATCCGGAGGGCAAGAGCGGTACGCTGAAGGACTACGGATATTCGTATACCATTCAATCTATTGTTGAGGTATTCATTATCGCAATGACACCCGGGTTGGCAGTATCACTGGGGACCACGATCTCGGGTGCGATCCTGTCTGCCATTGGTGTGGCGCTGCTGCTGTTCTGCGCCAAGGTATTTGGAGTCCACCACGAGAAAATGAGTGAGCTGCGCGTGGGCGAAGCAGAAATCCTCGGAGAATAAAAGAGATATTAACAGGAAAGGAGATCATAAAAAATGGCTGAATATCCGGCTCCCTATGAGATTGCACTGGTTCAAATGGCGTCCACTTTTTTGAATCGCCAGGCGAACTTAAAAAAGGCGGAAGGGTATATTCGCGAGGCAGCCAAGAGAGGCGTCAAGCTGGTTTGTCTGCCTGAGTCCTTTGATCTGGGCTATGATGCCACCAGAATTCCGGAGATGATGGAACAGACTCAGAATGAGGACGGAGAGACCGTCACCTTCATGAAGGCCTTGGCGGCTGAACTAGGGGTGTACATCCTGGCACCCGCTTACTGGCTTGCACCCAATGGGAAGGTAGAGAACCGCGCATTTCTGATCGATGACGAGGGCGTTCTGCTGGGCGGCTACTCCAAGACGCACCCGGTAGGAGATGAGCGCCAGTATCTCCAGCGCGGTACGGAATATCCGATCTTTGACACCAAGCTGGGTAAAATCGGCATCACAATTTGCTACGATGCCTGTTTCCCCGAAACCAGCCGTATTTTGGCAGTTAAAGGTGCGGAGCTGATTCTGGTCCCCGCTGCATGGCGCGGAAACTTCTACTTTAAGGAATGGTGGGACATCAATCTGTGCTGCCGCGCGCTGGATAACCTGCTGTATGTGGCCGCAGTCAACATGACCGGTCCTACCGGCGAACAGTATTTTGCGGGCAAGAGCCAGATCTGCGATCCTCTGGGTGTTAGAACCCATGCCATGGGAGTGGAAGAGGAAGGAATCCTTTATGGGACCATTGACCTTGCCCGGATCGCCAAAGAGCGAGCATTTAACACAGTCCTCACTGACCGCCATCCAGAGGACTATGCTGCAATTGCCGAGAGGTAAGAAACATACGGCAGCTGCAGGAGCTGCCGTGGACGGTGTGTAAAAACAGATAAAGAGAGGAGAATTCCCTGTGAACAAGAAATCAGAGAGTACAAAGCTGCGCCCGATGACATTTTTCCCTCCGTTTATCATCTTAAGCGTTTTTGTAATCCTCAGCGTGGTAAACAAAGAAAAGTTTTTGGGTTTGATTAACAACATCAATAACTGGATTATTGCCAATCTGGGATGGGCGGCCAGTATTCTGGCCTTGGCCATCGTAATTGTTTCCCTGTGGGCAATGTTTTCTAAGTTTGGAGATGTTCGCATCGGCGGTGAAAATGCCAAGCCGGAGCTTTCCAATTTCGCATGGTTTACCATCGCACTGACTACAACCATGGCGGCCGGTGTTCTGTTCTGGGGCCCCGGTGAGCCCATCGCTCATTTCCTGTATCCTCCTACGGAGATCTATGGCATCGCACCTCAGACTCCTGAGGCGATGAAGTTCTCTATGGAAACCATGTTCCTGCACTGGACCATTGTACCTTACTGCATGTACGCCCTGCCTGCCGTGGTCTTTGCGTTTATGTACTACAATGCAAAGAAGCCTTTCTCTATCGCTAGTGAGCTCTCCCCCCTGCTGGGTGAGAAGGTTTATTCCAACCGCTGGATGCAGGTCATTGACGGCGTGACCCTGTTTGCAATCGGCGCCGGCATGGCTGGTTCTGTGGCTCAGGCGTTCATGAACGTCTCCGGCGGTATTTCCAAAATGACTGGCATGGCATCTAATCCCAGACTTTGGCTGATTGTCGGTATTGTGATTGGTGCTGTCACCATTGCTACTGCAGTTTCCGGTATCCAGAAGGCTATGACTCATGTCTCCAACATCAATGTCTATGGCTTCGCGATCTTCCTGATTTTCCTGCTTCTGTTCTCCAATGCTCCCTTCCTGCTCAACCTGTCCACTGAGGCCCTGGGCGGCTTCGCAGGCACCTTTGTTGAGCGCATCCTGATCACCGGTGCTTCTCAGGGCAGCCAGTGGCCCCAGTGGTGGACCACCTTCTATTGGTTCAGCTGGATGGCTTGGGCTCCCACCTCCGGTGCCTTTATGGGACGTATTGCCTATGGCCGGAAGGTCAAGCACATCCTGGGTATGTACGTCGGTGTTTGTGCATCCATCAGCACCATTTGGATGATCCTGGTTTCCGGTACTTCTCTGTGGGTTCAGAAGAGCGGTCTGGCCGATCTGTGCGCCTCTTATGATCGCGGTGTTGAGAATGTGCCCTATGATATGCTGGAGGCCCTGCCTGGCGGCAAGATCATTATTCCTCTGTTCGTTATCCTGATTTTCCTGTCCACTGTTACGGCCTGCAACTCCAATACCATTGCTATGGCCGGCATTTCCACCAAGGGTATCAGCCCCGATAATCCCGAGGCTCCCATGTGGCTGAAGTGCGCCTGGGGCGTTGTGACTATGGCGGTTGGATATATCATGATTGCCACTGTCGGCATTAACGGTGTTAAGATCATTGCCAACTTTGGCGGTATGTTTGCAGCTCTGATTATGATTGGTGCAACTGCCAGCCTGGCTATCTTGATTAAAAAGCACAAGCAATTTGACAAAACCCTAACTGATGGCCCTGCAACAGAACAGACGGATGTTGCCTCAAAGTAAATAGGCAAAGGGGCGGCTATTTGGCCGCCCCTTTATTCTTTTGCGCACAGGTGGAGTGAAATGAATTTTGCTGAAGAGAAACCAATTTTAGGCGCTATTGCCTATAACATTATCTTTGGGTTTGCCTACCTTCCCCTCAAGTTTCTGACAGAAGCATTACAGGGGAGCACATCACATCTGCTCAGCCTTCGGTTTGGTATCTGTTTTCTGGGACTGTGGCTGATGGGAAAAACCGGAGTCATTACACTTCGAAAGATCAGACAAATGTGGCGTGTGGCCTGGCCGCCCTGCCTGATGTACGTCCTGAGCAGCTTTTTTGAGCCAACAAGTCTGCTGTTCTACCCCACAGGAAAGGCCAGTGTGATTCTGGCTTTGGCCCCGCTTTTTTCCACCATCTTTGCAGTCTTTATCTTTCGGGAGAAACCGACCTCCGCGCAGATTGCCTGTATGCTGGTGAGTTTTATGGGGGTGGCAGTTGTCAATGAAGGGGGAGAGGATGCGGAAGCTACAACATTAGGTTTTATCCTCTGCCTGGCCGGCGCCATCAGTACTGCTATGCTGAATAATGTAATTCGGAAATCAGGAGTGTCCCTCAGCCCCTGGGAGCTTTCCTATATAATGTCGTTTACCATTTTTGTGGTCTATGGCACAGCTTCCCTGATTCAATTTGGAGCAGCGGGAGATATTTTGGGCTATGTCCGTCCCTTGACAAACATCAAAGTAATTGGGAGCTTATTTTTCCTCTCCATTATTTCCTCGCTGTACGCAAATTCTCTGCGGAATGTTGTAATGGAGAAAATGCAGATGGCCAAGGCGACCAGTTTTACCGGGATCTGCACTGTAACAGCAATTCTGGCTGGTGTGATCTTCCTGCATGAGCAGTTTGAACAGAAAGCCGCAATTGGCACAATCATTGTCCTGCTGGGCGTATTGGGAGTCAACCTGTGCAAAAGAACTGCTGTACACACCGCAAATGCAGACAAATAAGAAGAAGGAGAGATTATAATATGAACGTATCGGAATTGTTAAAAGGAGCCTGCGATCTGCACATGCACGCCGCTCCGTCCCCGTTCAACAGACTGATGGATGATTTTGAGCTGGTGTGTCAGGCCGACCAGGCCGGTATGGCCGGAATTATGCTGAAATCCCACTACGAATCCACGGCCGCCCGGGCTCAGCTGGTGAACCGGCACAGCGGTGTCCAGGCAAAAGCATATGGCGGGATCGTGCTGAATTGGCCGGTAGGCGGTCTTAATCCTTATGCAGTGGAAAACGCATTGAAGCGGGATGCGAAAATTGTGTGGATGCCCACGCGGGATTCCCGGAATTCCCTGAAAATGGGCGACATGCCTGGGGATTTCTTCAAGCGGGAGGGTATCACTGCCCTGGACGAGAACGGGGAACTGAAGCCCGTGGTTCTGGAGATCATGGATATTGTCAAAAAATATGATGCGGCTTTGGCCACCGGACACCTGGAACCGGAGGAGAGCGTAAAGCTGTGCCTTGAAGGGTGCAAGCGGGGCGTCCGAATGATTCTGACCCACCCCGAATTTAATCGCACCGTGGTATCCGCTGAGACTCAGGCGGAGCTGGCCCGGCAGGGAGTATGGATCGAAAAATGCTGGTACAACATTGCAGAGAACAACTGCACCGCCCAGGAGATGGCAGACCACATCCGCACTGTCGGCGCGGAGCACTGCTTCCTCAGCACGGACCGTGGCCAGGGCAACCGTGAGGCCCCGGTGGAGGGCATGACCCGCTTCCTGACCACGCTGCTGGAGCAGGGACTGACGGAGGGGGAGATCCGGGCTATGGTCTCCGATGTGCCCAGCAAGATTCTGGGACTTGCGTAACTGGGATATCATGCAAAAAATACGGCGCAGGAGAGAACAAAAGTTCTCTCCTGCGCCGTGTTCCGTTTTAGCCCGGCTCACACGCCGGACTGTAATTTTTGATTGATGCGCCGGACCCTGGCCTTGGTAAAGCTGAAAATGACCAGCCAAATCAGAGCATACCCGACGGCATAGAGAACCGTAAAAATGAGAATGGGACCAAGCTGGGCCATAAGCCAGCCGTTGAGCAGATAGATGAGGATATAGTCCAGATAAAGGGCCAGGGCGTGAAGCATAGTGGCGTGGAGCAGGGGGAGGGCTTCGATCTTGTAGACAACACTGCACCCGGCTGCAATAAAGGCCAGCAGAGTGGAGGTCAGGATACCCAGAGCCACCTTTTCCGGGCTCAGGCTGTGAACAATTCCTTTGGACCCCAGGATCAGATATACGATGGCCAGAATTGCGGGACCACTCCAGGCGAACAGCAGCCCCCGGGTCAGGAATCCAACAAAATATCGTTTCATTTTGCGTCAAACCTCCTTTTAATTACAGCAAAACAGCGGCGGGATACATATTCGGTGTACCCGCACCGAAATTCGGCGTTTACAGCCCCGTTGTAAGAGACGGTGAAGCGCACCAGATAGGCCTCGTTGGCGAGAGAGGATTTGTTGATCCGAATAAAGGAAGCGGGGAGTATTTGTTCCAATTCATAGAGTCGGTATTTGAGCAGATATTGTGTGCCATGGATGTCAATGGCGTAGGTCTTTCCATCCAGGACAGAGATACATTCGATCTGGGGAAAGCGGAGAATGGTAAATTCCTCCTCACGGTAGGCGGTAATCTGGTCCGAGCCTGTATACGTCATGACCAGAGCCTCGATCTGATCCGTGAGCTGTGAGCGCGTATGGACATGGGCGACGATCTCCTCATCTTTTGATTTGTCCATGATTAGTCTGAACCTCATATGAAACCCCTCCTTCTGATGGCATTATAATGCAGCCCACATGAAAAATCACGCAAATAAGCCTGAACGGTCGGTATATGGAGGTGAATGGTATCAGCACAATGCCATGCTGGGGGACAGGAAATACGAAGGGCCGATACACACAAAATGTGTATCGGCCCTTCGTACTTTTAATAATAGGATACAGAGCCCGCAGAGACTGTAAAATTGGGTGAACAGATTCCCTATTGTTAGATTTCTGAATTTTATAGTATAATAGTGCAAAAGAGTGCGAAACTGATCTTTTGTTTTGGAGGGGTTGACATGAAAAAGCTTGTGCTGGTAACAGCCAGACAGTCCATTGGAACACAATATCATCGGGAGCTCCAGGAGTTTTTTGCCGGAAGTATCCAGATTGGACTGCTGGTAGTGGGGCAGGATGACCTCTCGTCAATTGGCCAGTATGAGCTTGTATTGGTATCCCACTATGACTTGGTTAGTGAATTCAAGCCCTATCTTCGTTCCGATACAAAGGTGATTTGCATTAAAAAGAATATTTCGCCGGCTGGTCTCGCGAAACTGGAGGAGATCCCCTATGGATCGGCAGCTTATGTGCGGAATATCGGTCCAAAAACTTGCCGGGACAGCATTGCCCTGATTTACTCCCATGGGCGCACGGATCTGATCCTATATCCACATTATCCTGGAGTGGAGAACGAGCATCCGGTGGATATGGTCATCACACAGGGAGAAGGACCGGTGCCGGAATGTGCGGGTTTGCCGCTGGTTGATATTTTTGATACTGTACTGGATACCCAGATATATTGGGAGATCATATTATTTTTTCATCTGCCGCAGGACACCTTTTTTCGGAAAATGGCGGAAATGAATGAGGTCAAAAATAGTGTCAGCAAGGGCTTTTCCTACATGGTCAGTGAAAAAATGCTCCAGGACAATGTGGTCAATACGCTGTTTGAAAACCTGAATGAGGGCGTGTTGATCTATGACACGCATATGATTGTAGTCAACTGTTCAATCAGTGTGCGGGGATTTCTGGGGCGACCTGAAGAAGATGTGGTCGGAAAGAGTGTTTTTGAGGTATTTCCCATTACACCTGAGCAAGTGGATCAGGGAGACGAGGTGCTCCTTGGGGTCCATGGCACTCCGCTGATCTGCCAGTTTGTTCAGTGCATCAGCTTGGGCAACCGAGAAGTGGGCCTGATTATTCTGAAGCGTTATGATGAACTTCAGAGTAAAATGCAGCGCCATACAAAGGAGCTGATTGCAAAAGGGCATTTGGCAAAATACAGCCTGAATGATATCGGGGGGAGCAGCAAGCGGATGCAGGAAATCAAGTCGAAGTGCTTGAAAATGGCGTCCACTGAGGCCACTGTTTTGATTTTGGGGGAGAGTGGAACAGGCAAAGAGATCTTTGCCCATATTATCCATGAAAACTCGCTTCGCAGCAGTCACCAGTTTGTGGCGATCAACTGTGCATCATTCTCTGAGACTTTGCTGGAGAGTGAGTTGTTTGGTTATGACGATGGAGCATTCACCGGAGCAAAGCGGGGCGGAAAACAGGGGATATTTGAGCAGGCAAACGGAGGAACGCTGTTTTTGGATGAGATTGGAGAACTGCCGCTGCATTTGCAGAATCGGCTGCTGAGAGTTCTTCAGGAAAAAGAGGTCGTTCGGGTAGGCGGAGATCGTGTTATTCCGGTGGATGTGCGGGTAATTGCTGCAACCAACGCGGACTTACTGGACATGGTGGAGAAAAAAACCTTCCGCAAGGATCTGTATTACCGGCTCTGTGTACTTCCGCTTCGACTGCCGCCCCTGCGGGAGCGGGAACGGGATTGTCTGGAAATTTTCGAAATATATTGCCGGAACGAGGGCTGCAGTATCACATTGAGTGCAGAAGTGGAGGAATTTTTTCTGCGGTATGGCTGGGATGGTAATGTACGCGAACTGAGGAACTGTTTTGAGTACCTGAAGTATTTAGGGAAAACCCATGTTGAACTGGAGGACTTGCCGGAGATCATGCTGATGAAGCGGCAGCCCTTTGTACGACCGCCGGAACCGGAGTGTACCGTTGATTTGAAAACCCGTCTTTTGATGCTGCTGCAACAGGCGAAAGAGGGAAAATACACCATAGGCCGACAGGCACTGTGCAGAAAGCTGCGGGAGGAAGGCGTGACCGTGGGGGAGCAGGCTGTTCGGGACAGTCTGCTGGAATTACAGACAGAAGGCTTGGCCCTTGTTGGAAAGGGGCGGGCGGGTACTGCGATTACAGAATCGGGAGAGAAGTATTTGAGCCAGAATATTGTAAATTAAACGAGCAGAAACTGTATTATATGTATTAACAATTGTATTGTTGTGCTATATAATACAGTTTTTTTATACAGAAAACAGAGGCATTGTTTATTTGAAACAAAGGGATGCTGAAAAAACACGTATTTTACCGGAAAATGCCGAAAAGGCGAAAAAATTCTGTCGTAAAAATATATCAAAGAAATTAATGAAAGTTGGCACGGAATATGCTGGATATATTGATAGAACACAGAGGCGCTTTTAAAGCGCATGAGAGGTGTAGACATGCAAAAAGAGCTCAAAAAAAGCAATGGCAGGAATGCCATGGTATCCACAGCGCGGGTAGAGGCATCAAAAATCGGCGTTGATATTTTACAGCAGGGCGGAAACGCGGTAGACGCCGCTGTTGCCGTAGGCTTTGCGCTGGGTGTATGTGAACCGAGTACCTCCGGACTGGGCGGAGGAGGCTTTATGATGATTAAAGCCGCCGGGCAGGAGGAGCCGGTGCTTTTGGATTTTCGGGAATACGCGCCGCATCTGGCTTCCAGAGATATGTGGGAGCTGGATGAAAATGGGAAACCGAAAGACCGACAGCATGCGGTGGGCGGTAAGTCAGTCGCTGTTCCGGGTGAGGTGGCCGGCCTTCTGATGGCACTGAATCAGTATGGAACAATGAGCAAAAAGGATGTGATCGAGCCGGCAGCTGAGTTGGCCGAACGAGGAATCGTTGTGACGCAGATGATGGAGGATCACTTCACCAAGAATGCGGAGACCCTCAAGCGCTGGAAAGGCGGACGCCAGCTCTATCTGGAACAGAATCGGATTCAAAAGGGGAAAATCTTTAAAAATCCCGCCCTTGCGGCCACCCTGCGTCAGATTGCCCGGGAGCCGGACAACTGGTTTTACGAGGGATCTATGGCTGAGCGCATCCTGGCCGCGGTTCAGGAGAGCGGCGGCATCCTGGACGCCGAGGATATGAAAAATTATCGGCCTGCCATCCGCCGACCTGTGTATGGAACATACCGGGGATATCAGATCTATTCTTCCAATTTGCCCTCCTCCGGAGGAACACACATCATTCAGACCTTGAATATGCTGGAGCATTTTGATGTGGGCTCGATGGAGGTCAACAGTCCGGAGTACATCCATCTTTTCTCCGAGATTTTCAAAAAAGTCTACGGAGACCGCGCCAAATATATGGCAGACAGCAATTTTTATCCTGTTCCCGTCAATGGAATGATCAGTAAAAAATACGCGGACGAGCTGGTGAAGCAAATTGATACCAGCCGGTGCGGCGGAAGCTCCGCAGGTGATCCCTGGATCTACGAGCATGACGACACGACGCATTACTCAATTGGAGACAAGGATGGGAACATGGTTTCGGTGACCAAGACCATCAATCACTTTTGCGGAGCCTGTGTGGTTCCTGAGGGAACAGGCTTCCTGCTCAACGACACCATGGCAGATTTCTCCGTGATGCGCGACAGCATCAATGCAGCGGAGGCCAACAAAAAACCGCTGAGCACCATGAGTCCTACCATTATTCTGAAGGACGGCAAGCCGTATGCCATCGTTGGCTCCCCCGGAGGGGCCAGAATCATCTGTAATGTGGTGCAGGTGATTTCGAAACTCATTGATCACAATATGGGGATGGATGAGGCAATTGACTCGCCGCGCATTACAGAGGATACAAAATGCCGGGTAATGATGGAGGGGAGAATTTCTCCCGAGACAGCTGCTGAGCTGGAAAAAATGGGACACCAGATTGAGACTGTTTTGGACTATGACGTAAAGATGGGCGGAGTACAGGGTGTCTTGTATCTGCCGGATGGAACCATTCAGGGCTCTGCCGATCCACGCAGAGACGGTATCGCGCTGGGCTACTAAAACAGAGAGGACGGCTTGGATTATGCTGAGAGATACCTATATTGAAGTCAATTTGGATCGTTTAGCGGATAATGTTGAGCAGATAAGACGCCGGGTTGGCCCGGATGTAGCCATTGCAGCAGTCATCAAGGCGGATGCCTATGGACATGGCAGTGTGACCTGTGCAAAAACCATCATGGAGCATGGCGGAGACTATCTGGCAGTCGCTACTCTGACGGAAGCGCTGGAGCTGCGAAATGCTTACCCGGACTATCCTATTTTGATTATGGGATATACCTCCAATGAGAATTTACGCAATGTAGTGGAGCGGGGAATTACCCAGTGTATTTTTACAGAGGAACAGGCGGTGCTTTTGGATCAGCTGGGCGGCGAGCTGGGGATGAAGCCCAAAATCCATATTAAGTACGATACAGGTTTCCATCGTCTGGGATTCCCGGACTGTGAAGAGAGCATCCAGACAATCCTGCGCATTGCAAAACTGCCGAATTTGGACTGCGAAGGAATTTTCTCCCACTTTGCGCTGGCCAATGATGAGGAAAACCACCGCCAGTTCCAGGCCCTGGAGACTGCGGTGAAGAAGCTGGAGGAGGCGGGCTGTCACTTCCGGTACAGACACATCTGCGACAGCATTGCGGCCATTGACTACCCGGAATTCCGGCTGGATATGATCCGGCCGGGTGCCATCCTGTATGGCATGAAATCCTTCCGTAAGAACGACTTGGATATCCACCAGGTGGTCCGGTTTGTAACCAGAGTAGCCTATGTACAGGATCTGAAGAAGGGTGACGGGGTCAGCTACAATTATAAGTATAAGGCCCCCAGAGATATGCGTCTGGCCACCATTCCTGTGGGATACGCGGACGGATATCCCAGAAATATGTACGAAGTGGGAGAGGTGACCATCCGCGGGCAGCGGGCCAAGGTGGTCGGTGTGCTGTGCATGGACCAGTGCATGGTGGACGTCACCGATATTCCTGGGGTGTGCAGCGGGGATGAGGTCATTCTGTATGGCGATGAGGCGGAAAACGCCGTCACCATTGCGGAGGCGGCAGTCAAATGCGGGACCAATAAAAATGAGCTGCTGTGCCGATTTACCCGCCGGACACCAAAGGTCTATCTGAAGGACGGCAAGCCGGTCAAAATCCTCAATGCCTTGCTTCCTGACGGACAGGAGAAAGAAGGGCAGACACGATGAGTGAAGAAAAAACAGCCGTCAGCTGCTGGGGCATGGTGGCCGCTGCCCACCCGGATGCGGCTCATATCGGCGCAAAGATCCTGGAACAGGGAGGAAACGCCTTTGATGCAGCCGCTGCGGTTGGATTTGCGCTGGGCGTATGCGAACCCAATGCCTCCGGTTTGGGCGGCGGCGGATTTATGACTGCCTATCACGCCAAAACAGAGCAGGCCGTATTTGTGGATTTCCGAGAGGTGGCCCCGGCGACGGCCAACCCGGATATGTGGCAGCTGGATGAGGACGGATCGGTGATCGGAGAAGAAAAGGGCGAGGGCGGAAAGTCCATCTGTGTGCCCGGTGAAGCTGCCGGCCTGTGCCACATCCAGAAGAAATTTGGCGTGCTGACCAGACAGCAGGTAATGGCTCCCGCCATTCAGCTGGCCAAGGAGGGTGTGGTAATTTCCCAGGCCCTCTACGGGGATTTATTGGAGAACCGAAAAAAACTGGAGCGGTTTGAGGAGCCTGGCAACCCCTATTTGAAGGATTACCAACCGGGTGATCGGCTGAAGAACCCTGACCTGGCTAAGACAATGGAAAAAATTTCTGAGGAGGGGCCGGACGCCTTTTATCGCGGAGAAATCGGCCAGGCAGTGATTCGCAGTATCAATGCCCACGGAGGAGATTTTGCGGCGGAGGATCTGGCCGGATTCCAGGTGCGGGACGATGTGCCCCTGCGGGGCAGCTATCGGGGCTATGAAATCCTCTCCTCTCCCCCTCCCAGCTCCGGAGGCACACACATTTTGGAGTGTCTGAAAATTCTGGAGCAGTTCCCCGTGGGAGAGATGGAGTACCATGGTCCGGAGCATCTGCACCTCCTGTCCGAGGTGTTCAAGATGGCCTTTGCGGACCGGGCGAAATACATGGGCGATCCCAAGTTTGTTCAGATCCCGCTTAAGGGGATTCTCTCCCAGGAATATGCCAGGACAAGAGCGGAGAGCTACCAGCGTTTTCAGGTTTCCCCTGCGGAGCCGGACGATCCGTTCCGCTTTGAGCCCAGTGACACGACCCACTTCTCCATTGCGGATCGTGAGGGCAATGTGGTCTCCATTACACAGACCATCAGCTCCTTTTTTGGCTCCGGTGTTGTTCCGGAGGGCACTGGAATTGTATTAAATTGTCAGATGCGGGGTTTCACCCTTGGAAAGGGCAAAAAAAATTCTGTGGAGGGAGGTAAAAAACCGCTGAGTTCCATGAGTCCCACCATTATTTTGAAGGACGGCAGGCCCGTTGCCGCCATCGGGACTCCAGGCGGAAACCGCATCATCTCTACCATGGTGCAGATCATTTCCAATCTGATTGATTTCAAGATGGATCTGGTCCAGGCCATTGACCAACCGCGGTGCTACAACGATGTTCCAAATCTCTTTCAGTATGAGGGCCGGATCAGTGACCAGAATGTGCAGACACTGGTGGATCACGGCCAGCCGGTAAAGAAATTAAAGGACTATGACCGCTATGTGGGCGGCGTCCAGGGAATCGTCTTTTCACCGCAGGATCAGCACATGACTGGAGCGGCTGATCCCAGACGTGATGGAATTGCCGTCGGAAGCGGCTGTTTCAATGTACCAGACTGATAAAAAGATAAAAATTACAAGGAGGATCATACTATGAAACGAATGATGTCTCTGCTTTTGGCAGCTGCGATGTGCCTGTCTCTGGCTGCCTGCGGCCCGAAGAGCAAGCCCAGCGGAAGCGAGTCTGTTGATTTTGAGCAGATGACCAAGAAGGATAAGCTGACGGTGGTGCTCTCCAGTGAGCCCGTGAACTTGAATCCTCAGACCTGTAATATGCTGAACGGTTATATCACCGAGTTCCTGATCTATGATACGCTGGTTCAGATTGATGAGAATGGAGAGATCCAGCCCAATCTGGCCACTGAGTGGGAGAAAATCGATGACACCCACATCCGGTTTAAGCTGCGTCAGGACGCCTACTTCTCCAATGGTCAGCAGATGACTGCGGAAGATGTTGTGTACACCATTCAGCGCTGCTGCACGATGTCTGCTACGAAGTCCACCTATAAGTATTTCGATGGAGAAAATACCAAGGCTGAAGATGAATTCACGGTTGTGGTTGCTCTGAAGCAGCCCTTCGCCGCCGTGTACAGCTTCCTGGCCCATGCTTACAGCAGCGTTGTCTGTAAGAGTTACATCGAAGAGGTGGGCGACGAGCAGGCCGGCCTGGCACCCATTGGCACCGGCGCCTATGTCCTGGATAACTGGACTGCCGGTTCCTCCCTGCTGCTGAAGCGAAATGACAAGTTCTGGGGTGAGCCCGGTGCTTCCGATGCCATTGAGCTTAAGATCATCAAGGAAGTTGCCAACCGCGCCATTGAGCTGGAGACCGGAAACACGGATATTGCACTGGATATCTCTGCGAACGACGCTTCCCGCATCGAGACCGCCTCTGGCCTGAAGATGATGGCCGAGCCCGGTTACCGCACCACCTTCCTGGGCCTGAACCTGAGCAAGGAAGAGACCGCCAATCCTAAGGTCCGCGAGGCTATGGCCTGCGCCCTGGATCTGGAGCTGGTGTGCGAGGCCGTCTACGAGCAGTATGGAAAACCTGCTGACAGCATCATGGCCCCCACAATTGCGGAGTATGCCAACGTGAAGGGCTATACCTATGACGTGGAGCGGGCCAAGCAGCTGCTGGCCGAAGCCGGTTACCCCAATGGTATCACCCTGACTGGCCGCTGCCAGACCAATGTCGACTTTAAGGCTACAGCTGAAATTGTGCAGAACATGTGGAAGGAAGCCGGTATCAATTGTGAGATCCAGGTGCTGGATAAGGCTACCTATATCGAGAGAGGCAAGACGGACGGCGGCACCAATGTGACCATTACCTCCCAGACTGCGACCACCGGCAACTCCTATCAGGCAATTGGTACGACCTTCTCCACCGCTTCCCGCAATGGCATCATCAATTCCAGCGATGAGGAACTGGAGAAAATGATTTCTGATGCCGCTGCCCAGTATGATGATGCTACCCGCGCGGAGGACTACAAGAAAGTTCAGGATCACATCGTGAATAACTACTACGCAATTCCCATTGCGTTCACGGATATCCTGACAGGCATGAGCAATAACGTGCAGGGCTATGTCCACAGCCCCGCAAATACCCCCGACCTGACCTACGTCTGCGCCTATCAATAATTTGTGTGACCTGCGCGGTCCTGCTCCGTCGGAGAATTACAACCTCCCCCGGCGGAGCGGGACACGCGGATCGGAGGGAATGTCACTATGCTAAAATACGCTGCCAAACGTCTGCTGATGCTGATTCCGGTGCTGCTGGGCGTGACCTTTATCATTTTCACGCTGCTGCATTTTACACCGGGAAACCCGGCGGAAATGCTGCTGCCAGACGACGCCACGGAGGAACAGATCATCCAGAAAGAGGAGGAGCTGGGCTTGCACCGGCCGTTCCTCGTCCAGTACTTCGACTATATCAAGAATATCGTTACAAAGGGTGATTTCGGTACCTCCTATACCACCGGCCGCTCCGTGTCTGAGGAGATCTTCATCCGTTTCCCCCGTACCATCGCACTGGCCAGCGCCAGTATTGTTGTGTCGATTATAATGGGTATCTTGTGCGGTATCATCTCGGCAACCAAACAATACTCCACATTCGATCACATTGCGGTGGCTGTGTCCATGGTAGGTGTGTCCATGCCGAACTTCTGGCAGGGCCTTTTGAATATCCTGATTTTCTCGGTGTGGCTGAATATCCTGCCGCCGTCAGGATTTGATCATTGGACCTGCTGGATTCTGCCCGCTATTACCATTGGAACCTCGTCCTCTGCCAACATTATGCGTATGACCCGTTCCACCATGCTGGAGGTGGTCCGCCAGGATTATATCCGCACCGCCCGGGCCAAGGGCCAGACCGAGAATAAGATCCGGTTCCAGCATGCACTGAAAAACGCCATGATCCCCATTGTCACCGTCATTGGCAACTCCTTCGGAAGCATGCTGTGCGGCGCCGTGGTGACTGAGTCCATCTTCTCCATTGCCGGTCTGGGCATGCTGCTGGTGGACAGCATCAACGTGCGCAACTGGCCCATGGTTCAGGGCTGCGTGCTGTTCCTGGCCCTGATCCACGCCGTGGTCAACCTGGCTGTGGATCTGCTGTACGCCTTTATTGACCCCAGAATCAAATCCCAGTATGGTGGCGGAAAGAAAGTAAAAGCCATGCCCAAGATGGCTGCAAAGGAGGCCGCGTAATATGCCCAAGGATACTGTGAAAACTCAGCGGACCAGCATGTGGCGCGACGTGTGGAAACGACTGTGCCACAACAAGGCCGCCATGTTTGGCCTGGCGCTGCTGTGTCTCATTTTCATCGGTGCGCTGCTGGCCGGTGTGGTCGGACCCGAGGGCTATGACTTTCAGGTTCTGAGAGAAAGAAATCAGCCGCCCAGCCTGGCACACCCCTTCGGCACAGACGGTGCTGGCCGTGATCTGTTGGTCCGCATCCTCTACGGCGCCCGGATCTCCCTGCTGATCGGCTTCTCTGCTGTTATCGTGTCCGTGTCCGTAGGTACTGTGATTGGTGCTGCGGCCGCCTACTATGGTGATAAGGTGGACAATGTGCTTATGCGGTTCATTGACGTGTGGATGGCCATTCCCAGCATCCTGCTGTCCATTGCCATCATGGCTGCCTTCGGCTCCAGCATTCATAATTTGGTGCTGGCCATTGCCATAGGCTCAATCCCAGGCCATGCCCGTGTGGTGCGCAGCGCGGTGTTGTCCGTTAAGAACCAGGAATTTATCGAGGCAGCTATCTCGAACGGCGCCAGCGATTTCCGAATCATCACCCGGTACATCCTGCCAAACTGCATGGCTCCCATCATTGTGCAGGCGACCATGAGCGTGGCTAAGGCTATTCTGTCCGCATCCAGCCTGAGCTTCATCGGCTTGGGCGTGACCCAGCCCACTCCCGAGTGGGGCGCTATGCTGAGTGTGGGCCGGAATGCCATCCGTGATTACCCCTGGATCATCACCTTCCCCGGACTTGCCATTATGATGACCATTTATGGCATCAACCTGTTCGGCGACAGCCTGCGCGACGCGATGGATCCCAGACTGAAGCATTGAGGTGGAGACTATGGATAAGGAAACAACGAAGCTGTTAGAGGTCAAGAATCTGACAGTCCACTATACGGTGGAAAATACCGTGACCCGTGCTGTCAACGATATTTCTCTTTCGCTGAACAGAGGAGAAACTCTGGGCCTGGTGGGAGAGACAGGTGCGGGAAAGACCACCCTGGCACTCAGCCTGCTGCGGCTGGTTCCCGATCCCCCCGGAAAAATTGTTTCCGGTGAGATCCTGGTCGATGGGAAGGATGTCATGGGGCTGACGGATAAAGAGCTCCGTCACCTGCGCGGAGAAAAAATCAGCATGATTTTCCAGGACCCCATGACCAGCCTGAATCCTGTTATGACAGTGGGAGAGCAGATCGTCGAGGTAATCCGTCTGCACAACAAAATCAGCCGCCTGGAGGCCAACCGCCGGGCAGTCGATGCGCTGGAGGCGGTGGGAATTCCCGGTGAGCGTTTTTCAGATTACCCGCACCAGTTTTCCGGAGGCATGAAACAGCGCGTGGTGATTGCCATGGCCTTGGCCTGCAATCCCGAGCTGCTGATTGCGGACGAGCCGACCACCGCCTTGGATGTGACCATCCAGGCCCAGGTGCTGAATTTGATGATGGACCTGAAGGAACGCGTCGGAACCGCTATGATTCTGATTACCCACGACCTGGGTGTGGTGGCTGAAACCTGTGACAAAGTGGCTATTGTGTATGCCGGCGAGGTCGTAGAACAGGGGAGTCTGGAGGATATTTTTGAGAATCCCTGCCACCCCTATACCAAGGGTTTGTTTGGTTCCCTGCCCAGCCTGGACAAGGATGTGGACCGGCTGACGCCCATTCCCGGTATGATGCCAAACCCTGCCGCGCTGCCGGAGGGATGCTACTTTGCCGAGCGCTGCTCACAGTGCAGCGCCGCCTGCAAGGCAAAGCATCCCGAGGGGAGAGAGATTTCCCCCGGACACTTTGTCCGCTGCATGCTATTTGACCAGAAGGAGGAACAGCAATGAGTACGCCGCTCCTGGAGGTCCAGCACCTCAAAAAATATTTTACCACCCCCAAAGGAACACTCCATGCAGTGGATGATGTGAGCTTCAAATTGGAAAAGGGCAAGACCTTGGGCGTTGTGGGTGAGTCCGGCTGCGGCAAATCCACACTGGGCCGCACGGTGATCCATCTGCTGGAGAGTACAGAAGGAAAAATTCTGTTTGAGGGAAATGACATCACCCATGTGTCTGCGAAGCAGCTTAAAACGCTGCGCAGAGAGATGCAGATGGTATTCCAGGACCCGTTCTCCTCATTGAATCCCAGAATGACCATCGAGCAGATCATTGCCGAGCCCTTACTGATCTACAAAGTATTTCCCACAAAGGCCGAGACTTACAACCAGGTGCGAAAGCTGATGGACACAGTGGGAATTGCACAGCGGCTGGCGGGCAGCTATCCGCACGAACTGGACGGCGGGCGCCGTCAGCGTGTCGGCGTAGCCAGAGCACTGGCGCTGGAGCCCAAGCTGCTGGTCTGTGATGAGCCGGTTTCCGCACTGGATGTATCGATTCAGGCTCAGATTTTGAACCTGATGCAGGATCTTCAGGAGGAATTTGACCTGACCTACATCTTCATTACCCACGATATGTCCGTTGTTAAGCATATCTCGGACAATATCCTGGTCATGTACATGGGCAATGTAGTGGAGCAGACAGATGGAAAGGAGCTGTTCCGGGAACAATTCCATCCCTATTCCAGAGCGCTGCTGTCCGCCGTGCCTATCCCGACCATTCGAAAGGATCGGGAGCGCCATATCCTGACCGGTGAGATCTCTTCCCCCATCAATCCCCCGGAGGGCTGCCGCTTTGCTTCCCGCTGCCCCTACCGCACGGAAGCATGCGTCGGGCGCAATATTCCCATCAAAGAGGAGAACCCGGGGCATTTTGTAGCCTGTCCTCGCTCTGCCGAGCTGCGTCAGGCCGGATGGGCAACCAAGCAGACAGCCGAAATAATGTGAAAACAGGTGATATCATATGAAACCGATTATTGCAGTAATGGGGCCGCATGGCCAAAATCTTCTCTATAATAGTGTTTCCGTCTCTACTGTCTCCCTGAACGAAGTTTATGCACAGGGAATTGAGCGTGCCGGAGGAATTCCCTTTGTGATTCCGCCGCTGACTGAGAAGGAGGATTTGTTCCGTCTCCTGGACCGGTGTGACGGCATTCTGTTTCCCGGCGGCGAGGATGTTGATCCGCGTTTTTATGATCAGGTGCCCTCCTCTAAGCTGGGCAGAATCAACCGGAAATTTGACGCGGTTTGGATCGATGCGACACATTATGCAGTGGAAAAGGGCCTGCCTATTCTGGGCATCTGCCGCGGCCTTCAGCTGGTGAATGTGGCCCTGGGCGGCAATCTCTATCAGGATATGTCCGATTTCCCTGGAAACACCATTCTTCACAGCCAGAAACAGGACCGCTCCTACCCCGTCCACCCCATCAATGTGGAGAAAGACAGCAATCTGGCGAAGCTGCTGAAGGAGACGCGTGTCTACACCAACACCATGCACCACCAGAGCGTGAATGGTGTGGGTAAGGGCTTGAAGGTTGTGGCCAGTGCGGACGATGGCGTGATAGAGGCGCTGGAGGACGAGAAGAGCGAAGGTAAGATCACTCTGGTACAGTGGCACCCGGAGGAGCTTCAGGATTCTGTTCCCTGCATGCGCAGCCTATTTCAGAATCTGGTGGAGCAGGCGGCACAGTATCAGCATTGAGCAATACGTTGTCCCAGATCCCGATATACCGGGATCTGGGACTTTGTTATTCCCGCGCATCAAAAGAACACAGACGATGCAGTCCGCCGCCTTTCCCTTGAAGTGTGGGGAGAAACGTGGTAAAATGCAGGTCAATGCTACATGGAAGGGGCTTTTGCACCAATGAATCAGAAGGAACTCAACGAACTGCGCCGCCGTTTTCGACTGGATCGGAGCGGGATCAGCCGGGTATATGGGTGTTATGTCAACAGTGCGGGGGAGATCGTTTCCAGGATCGATGTCTCTCTGGGACTGATGCCCCAGGAGGAGCAGGAGATGTATCTGAAGCTGCTCAAAAAATCGCTGACCGGCACACTGGGAAAGAATTTGATCGACATTGAATTTTCCACCCAGCAGGTCATGGAGGGGGAGGAGCACCGCCTGCTTCAGAAGCTGCGCAGCGAGATCGAGGACGAGGAGGCCCGGGAGGCCCTCTACCAGCGGATTTTGGAGCACATTGACATGGGGGACAGCAGCTATCTGATCCTGCTGGCCGCCGACGCCTACGATGTTCCCTACCGCGGCCGGGATGACGAGCTCCAGGATGACGTCTCCGACCAGGTGTTCCGCTATCTGGTGTGCAGCATCTGCCCGATCAAGTCACCCACCCTGGCCCTGCGTTATTTCCATGAGGAAAACCAGTTCCACGGCTGCTCCACCGGCGATGTGGTGTCCGCACCGGAGGTGGGCTTCCTGTTCCCGGCCTTTGATGACCGGACCGCAAACCTGTATAACGCGCTCTTTTACAGCAAAAATCCCGCCCAGATCCATCAGGAGGTCATTGATGGGGTGTTCTGTGTGGAGCCGCCCATGTCTGCGCCGGAGCAGAAGGATGTATTTGACAACACCCTGAGCGACACGCTGGGAAGCGCATGCAGCTATGATGTGGTCCAGGCGGTCCACGAGCAGATCCGGGAGCGCATTCTGGAGCACAAGGAGAGCAAGGACCCGGAGCCCCTGGATCTGTCTGTCAGTGAGGTGGGGGCCATGCTGCTGGACAGCGGCGTGCCGGACCAGCAGGTGGAGGAATTCCGGCAGGAGTGCCGCCGTCAGTACGGCGAGGACGTCCCTCTGGTGCCTGCCAATATCATTGACAGCAAGAAATTTGAGATCTGCACGCCTGAGGTGAAAATTTCGGTGTCCCCTGAGCACAGCTATCTCATCGAGACCCGGATCATTGATGGGCGCAAGTATCTGCTTGTACCCGCCGACGGAGTAGTGGAGGTCAACGGGATCGGCGTCACGATTTCGGAGGAACAGCTCCCGGCGGAGTGCCCGGTGGGATAAGACCCTCTCTTTGCCATCTGACACAGGGCACAAAAACTGCAAGACGGGACCCCGCACAGACCACAGGTCTGTGCGGGGTCCTTTTTTATGCAGCGGGAACAGATTTTCCACAAAACATTGTATTATGTGCAAAACACCTGGCAGTCTTTTCAGACTGCCAGGTGTTTGAAAGCGAACCAAGAGGTATCAGGCGTAGACGTCGAAGGAGTAGGGGGAAGGGGGCAGCATCTGCAGAAAGTTTTCAGCCATAACTTCCTGGGTGTCCATGACCTTTTTCATCACAGAATACTCTACATTGGTAGCTAACTGGTCGGCATGCATCTGCATGCTCAAAGCGGCGATATCCATACGAAATCCTCCTTTCAATCATGTAAAGCGTGATTTGGCTGACGGTGTTCAGCGCATGCCCTTCAGATGGCTGAGCAGAACATCGGAGATTCTGGTACAGGAGGCCTGTATGCAGACCGCACCGATGTCATGGGCCACCATGGGCATGCCATAGACCACACTGGATGCCTTGTCCTGACCGATGGTGTAGGCCCCGTGCTGCCGCATGGCCAGCAGGCCGGCGGCGCCATCCTGACCCATGCCGGTCATAATGATACCAACCATGGGGGTGCGCACCACCTCAGCCATGGACTGGAACAGGGCATCCACGGAGGGGCGGTGGCCGCTGACCTTTTCACCGGGGGTGCAGGAGACGGTGTATCGGCTGCCGATCCGCACCACGCGGCACTGGAAATCGGCGGGGGCCACCAGTGCCAGCCCGCGGTGGAGCTCATCACCATTCTTGGCCTCGCGGACTTCCATTTTACACAGCCGGTTCAGGCGCTCTGCGTACATCCCGGTGAAGCCGGGGGGCATGTGCTGGACGATGACCATGCCGGGAATATCCGCCGGCAGGCGTTTCATAACCTCCAGAGTGGCCTCGGTGCCGCCGGTGGAGGCACCAAGTCCGATCAGGACATTATTCAGGATAGGGGTGCCGCCCAGCAGCTGGGGTGCTGCGAGGGGGGCCGAGGCGGCGGCAGGGGCTGGGCGGATGCGGGCGGTGGAGGCCAGCAGGATCTTCTGGACCAGGACCGTAATAAAGGCATCGTTTCCGCCGGTGGCAAAGGGTTTGCGGACGAAGTCCACCGCACCGGCGGCAAGGGCATCGAACACGCGCAGATTCAGGGAAGAGCACAGGACCACGGGAATGGGATGGGTGGGCAGGTATTCCTTCAGAAAGTCGATCCCGCTCTGTCCGGGCATCTCAACGTCCATGGTGACTACATCAGGCTGCAGCTGTGCTATTTTTTGCTTTGCATCCAGGGTGTTGATGGCAAAGCCCACCACCTCCACACGGGGATGCACGGAAATCCCGTTGATGATAAGATTGCGCGCCATGCTGGAGTCGTCTACGACCAGGACGCGAACTTTTTTGTCATTAGGTAGCATGAAAGGAAATGCCTCCTGATCTTACTTTTGGAACGTCGCCGTAGCGAGTCTGCGATAGGGGGACTGCTGGCTCAGGTTCTCGGAATAGCTGATCAACAGGTAGCCGCCCGGCACTGTGGCGTCGTAAAAACGGCGGACCAGAGCGTCCTTGGTGGGCTGATCGAAATAGATCATCACATTCCGGCAGAAAATAACGTCGAATTTTTTGCGGAACCGAATGGGGTCCATCAGATTGAAGGGCTGGAAGATCACGTTTTTTCGGACCGCGTTGGAGACGGTGTGGGTACCATCGGGGTTGGGGGTGAAGTATTTTTTTCTCCACTCCCGGGGGATGGAGTCGGGCAGTTCGTACACGCCCTTCTGGGCCGAAGCCAGGGCCCGGGCAGAGATATCGGTGGCCAGGATGCGGGTATCCCATTCGGCGGCGTGGGGACCCAGGTAGTCGAAGAGATACATGGACAGATTGTAGGGCTCCTCACCGGTGGAGCAGCCGGCGCTCCAGATGGACAGACATTTGTCCCGCTGGTGACGGCGCACAATATCAGGGATGATATGGTTGCGGAAAAAGTCCAGATGCTCCTGTTCCCGCATGAAAAATGTGTAGTTTGTGGTCAGCTTGTTGATGAGCAGGGTAATTTCCTGCTCGTCCTTGGTGTGCAGCAGGTGATCCACAAATTCAGAAAAGCTTTTGTAACCCAGCTGGCGGATCGCCGGGGAAAGACGCCCTGTAATAAGCTGGCGCTTTTGTGTCAGATCAATTCCGTAGTTTCCCTTGATAAAAGTCACCATGTGTCGGAAGTCCGCATCATTGATCTGCATGGGTGCAAGGGTGGAACTAATCTCAATCGAGCCGCCGTTCGTGTTAGTCATGGCCCAAAAGCTGCTCACAGTCCAGGATCAGCATGGTGCCGGAGCCGTCGGGCAGGGTACACATGCCGGAAACCAGACGCTGTGAGTTCTTGGAGGGCATGGTCAGCAGGGCGGAATCGGGGATCTCGATCATCTGATCCACGGAGTCCACCATAATACCAACCAGGGTCCCGTCATAGGTGAGGACCACCATGAGGGGGGCGGATGCGGGGGCCTTGCCCAGCTTCTGGCGGATATCCAACACGGGGATGATCTGACCGCGCATGTTGAAGATACCGCACACATAATTCGGGGTCATGGGCAGGGGGGTGATGGCGTGGTTGTTCAGGATCTCAACCACATATTTGGCATCCACACCGAAGTGCAGATCGTCAGAAATAAAAATCAGATATTTTTTTGCACTTTGCGCAGCGGCCTCGTGCGGAGTTTCAGACTGGACGATCTCATCGGTCTGAACATCCATAGAATTTAAGGTACTCATCATTCTCACTCCTTAATTACCGCAGGCGGCATTATACAGGTTCCGCACGTCCAGGATGATGCTGATGTTGCCATCGCCCAGAATGCTGCATCCGGTAATACCGTAGTCCTTGATATCGAAGTTGTTGACATAGGAGGGCAGGGGCTTGACCACGATCTGCTGCTCGCCCAACAGCTCGTCCACAAAGAGACAATAAGAGTGCTCGCCCGAGGACAGCCAGAGCAGGATGCCGTCGTCGATGGTGTCCGCACCCTCGGGCAGGGCATAGAAGTCCTTGGCCCGGATGATGGGGAAGTACTCGTCCATAATATGGATCATCTCGCCGTCCACAGGATCGTGGAGGATATCGGCCTCAGACATCTTGAAGCTCTGGCGGATGTTGTGGATGGGGATGGTGAAGATGGAGCCGCCCACGGAGACCTCCATGCCGTCCATGATGGCCATGGTGAGGGGGATGCGCAGGGTGGTGGTCATGCCGTGACCGAACTCGCTCTCGATGGAGACGGTGCCGCCCAGACCCTCGACGCTCTTCTTCACAACGTCCATGCCAACGCCGCGGCCGGAGAACTCGGTGACGTCGGTGTTGGTGGAGAAGCCGGGCATCATCAGGAAGTTCAGGATCTCCTTGTGGGTGTAGTCCCGGTCGGCGGAGGCGATGCCGTTCTTGATGGCCTTCTTCAGGACCACGTCCTCATTCACGCCCTGGCCGTCGTCCTTGATCTGGATAATGACCTCGCTGCCCGTATCCTGGGCGGAGAGGAGGATCTCACCCACGGGGTCCTTGCCGGCGGCAACACGCTCGGCCTCGGTCTCCTCGATGCCGTGGTCCATGGAGTTGCGGATCATGTGCATGATGGTGTCGCCGATGCCGTCCACGATGGTCTTATCCACCTCGGTATCCTCGCCGATCATGGTCAGCTTGGCAGACTTGTTCAGCTTCTTGCACATATCCCGGACGATACGGTTCATCTTCTGGAAGGTGTTGGACACGGGGACCATGCGCAGGGACATAGAGATGTCCTGCAGCTCGTCGGTGAGCTTGCGCAGCTGTCTGGCCGACTTGGCGAAGGCGTCCAGGTGCAGGCCCTTCAGGTCGGGGGAGCAGGTCACCATGGACTCGGTGATGACGATTTCGCCCACAATGGCGGAGAGCTGGTCCAGCTTGCTCAGGTTGACGCTGATCAGGCTCTCCTTCTGGCGCTGGGCCTGGGACGCAGCGGAGGCGGCAGGTGCAGCAGCGGGCGCGGCATGCTTGGGCGCAGCGGAGGCGGTGGAAGCGGCAGGCGCCTGTGCCTCAGCGGGCTTCTCCGAGGCCGCCGGGGCCGGGTGGAAGTCATGGGGCTGGTAGGAGCGCACGGAGCCGGCGCCGCGGACCACGGAAATCGCCTTGTCCCGGTTTTCGCTGTTGGCAAAGCGGATCAGGAAGCCCTGCTCTGCTACCTGGTCGGCGGTGGAGGGATTATTTTCCACATCGGCCGGCTCGAACAGGAACTCAGACTCCGCGCAGAAGTCCCGCACGGAGGTGACCAGCATGAAGGCACGCAGATTTTCCATGCCGCAGCCCTCGTCAAAGAAGATCCGCAGCTCGTAGGGGAAGTCGGCCATACCGTCCTCGGAGGGGAGAGGAGCGGGGACATCGGAGGAAGCGGGAGCCGCAGGAGCGCTCTCCGCGGCCGGTGCAGCAGCGGGCGCGGCGGGTGCTGCATCTTTCGGTGCCTCTCCGCTAATTTTCAGGATGAAGTCATTTATATTTGCAAGGAATGTGTCGATAACAGTATCAGGAGACTGACCTGCCTCCACCTTGGCAATTTCCGTGCGGAAGAAATCTACCGCCTGGAACACCAGATCGAACAGAGTTGGCCGGTCCTCCTCCGGGACCACATCGATGGTTTTGTCCCGAATGATGAAAAACATGTCCTCAATCCGGTGGGCGATGGTTGCCAGAGAATCGAACTCCATCATGGCAGAAGAACCTTTGATCGTGTGCATAATGCGGAAGATCTCATTTACATTGTCTTCTGAGAATGTATTTAGCTGCTCTGCGTCCAGAACGATAGCTTCCAATTGCTCTAGCAGGGTATTCGCCTCATAGATGTACATTTCGAGCATATCATTATTGCTCATAGCCAGACACCGCCCCTTTAAACATTTAATCTATACAAGTATATCGTCATGTTGGCGCTGAAAAATAAGCGCGCTTTTATTTTTTTTTGCGAGGTGTTATCATTGCCAGATATTTTAGGGGCCACAAATCCGGTTCCGGGCCATGACAGAACCAATGTCAACCGAAACCTGCCCATTCCGCCCTCAAATGAACACGTCCAGAACGTGCCTAATATACAGAATATCACACGGCCGGACGGCCGCGGCGGGCAGCAGGAGGAGAGTGCCCAAAGCGATGGCGGTATTCGATATGACTCCAATTTTCAGGTATTTTTAAAGCGGCTGCGGGAGACCCCCGATGCAGCGGAGAGCCTGCGCCGGATTTTTGCCGGGGAGGGCATCCGGGTGTCCTCCGGGATCAGCGAGGGGACCGCGGCAGAGCTTTCCGAGCTTTTTTCCTTCCTCCAGGCCGATGAGACGGAGCTGCTGAAGCTTTTTATGGGCCAGATCAAAAGCGGAACTCAGTTTGGCGGGGCCCTGTTCGCACTTTTGAGAAACGCGTATGCCAGGGCGGACTCCGAAATGGTGCAGGACAGCATCCTGCGGTTCGTGCGGTCCTATCTGGACTATTTTTCCGCGGATCGGATTGAGGGGAGCATCCTGCGCAATCTGAACCGGATGGCGGCCGGAATGCCGGCCAGCTGGGCGGAGCGGCTGGAGGGCATGATCGAGCAGCTCAAAAACCTCATGGCCAACGGCAGCAAGCAGGACAGCGTGCTGTTTCTCCAGCGGGACATCATCCCGTTCATGTCCCAATATATAAGCAGGAGCCACGATATGGGGCTGCCCAGACAGATGCTGTCTCTGCTGACCCTGGATATGGCCCGATATGAGAACGCGGACGAAAGCGCCCTGCTGGACGCCTTTCACCAGATCAAGGGATACGGCACCCTGCGCCAGCAGCTGGCGGGCATTGACGACCAGGCCCTGCTGGAGCTGCTGCGGCGGAGCCGGCCAAACGTGAATTCACAGGTCAGCCGGCTCACACAGAGCCTGGTGGAAAACGCCTATCAGGCCATGCGGGGCAACGGAAGCATGGAGACCCAGAACGCCTTTCAGGAGCTGGTGCGGGCCATTCTGATCAATGAGAGCGTCTATATGCCGTTAAACCACTACCTGATCCCCATTGAAATGAACGGGCGCATGCTCTTTTCCGAGATGTGGGTGGACCCGGACGCGGAGGGCGATTCCTCCGGCCAGCAGGGAAAGCAGGGCAAGGCTATGCGGTTCCTCTTTAAAATGGATGTGGAGGGGGTCGGAACGATCGACATGATCCTGTCCAGCAGAGGAGACGAGGTGGATCTGAAGCTGGCCTGTCCGGACCGGCTGATGCCCTTCTCCAAGACCATTGAGCAGGATATCAATGAGATCCTGAAAAAGAACGAGCTGAAACCCACCCAAGTGAGTATAAGAAAAATGGGCCGCCCGGCGGCTCTGACGGAGGTGTTTCCCAAAATATATGAAAGGAGGGACAGCTTAAATGTCAAAGTCTGATCGTGAAACGGCCCCGGCTAAAAAAGCTGTGGCGCTCCGATATGGTGAGAATGACGCCGCGCCTGTAATTGTTGCGTCCGGCATGGGATACATGGCCGAGAAGATTGTGGAGACCGCCGCGGACTGCGGGGTGCCCATCTATGAGGATACCTCCCTGAGCACCATCCTGACCCAGCTGGAGCTGGGCCAGGAGATCCCGGAGAGTCTTTATCAGGCCATTGTAGAAATTTATGTATACTTCCTGCACTTTGATCTTGAAAAGAACGGGAAGGGGAGCACACCGCCCAAGGCGGGTGCTGCGGCTGCGGAAAATACCCCGCCCAAGACGGGAACCGAGGCCGCGGAGAATGCGCAGTCCAAGGAGAATACGGAGGAGGAGGACAGTCATGTGCGCTGATGTGAAGTATGGATGGAACAAACAAGCGGAGTGGCTCCTGCTGGACCAAAAGGGGATCCAGCTGGCACATGTTTTGCTGGAGAGCTCTCTGGATGAGGAGATCCTGACATTCCGACTGGAGGATGGAAGCCAGAAGGACCTGATGGACTTTATGGATCTGGGAGAGGTGAGCGTGGTCAATCCGGATAAGGGCATTAACCTGTCCTGCACGCCGCTGAGACAGACACCGAACCGCATTATTGTGAAGCGGAACTCCATTGCTTACTTCGAGCTTCGCCGCGATCTGCGGGTCCCCGTGCAGTTCGAGAGCTATATCTATCCGCTGAGCGGAATGTGGAAGGGCCGACAGGAAATCCGGTCGGTGGACATCAGCTGCGGCGGCATCGGCTTCTCCAGCCCCACCGCACTGACGGACGGAGAGCAGCTGGAGGTGGTGCTGCCGGTCACCAGCTATCCCCTGGTGGTGCAGTGCCAGGTCCTCCACCACCGCAAGCTGGATGATGAGATGACCTTCTACGCCGCGAAGTTTATTGAAATGCGGGGCGATGAGGAGGCAATGATCAGAAAAGCGGTGTTCAACATCCAACTTCAGAATCGACGTAAAGGACTTTAAAGGCTGAGGTGAGCGTAATGAGAACTGAAAGAAACGAAAAGAAAGCGGGCCTGATGAACGGGCTGCGCCGGAGCATTGTGGCCCTGCTGAGCGTGGCCATGCTCCTTGGCATGATCCCCGCTGCGGCCCTTCCGGCCCAGGCGGCCTCCTGGATGGACCCCTGCCTCCAGCAGATGCAGGAGTGGGGCGTCATGGTAGGTGACGGATCAGGGAGCCTGCACCCCGAGCGCAGGATCACCCGCGCAGAATTTGTCACCATGATGAACCGGGCCTTCGGCTATCAGGAGGTGGGACCCAACCCCTTCTCCGATGTGCCGGAGCACGCCTGGTACCGCGAGGATATCGGCATCGCCCATAAGACGGGCTATTTTGCCGGAACCAGCTCCACTACGGCCGCCCCCAACAGCCCTGTCACCCGGGAGCAGGCCGTGACCATGCTGGGCAACAGCCTGCGCATCAAGAGCGATCCCGGTGTGGGTACCCAGTTTTCCGACAGCACCCGGATCAGCAACTGGGCCAGAATCAGCGCCCGGGGCGCCGCCGCTATGGGTATTATCTCCGGCTATCCGGACGGGAGCTTCCGCCCCCAGGAGCCCATCACCCGCGGCCAGACGGCCTGCATCCTGTCCAAGGCCATCGGCACCCGCATTGACAAGCCGGGCACCCAAAGCCTGGGCGGCGTGTACGGCAACCTGACCATCACCTCCCCGGACGTGGTGCTGAAGAACACCACCATTACCGGCAACCTGTACCTGACCGGCGGCATCGGACTGGAGTCCATGGTGCTGGAGAACGTGACCGTGATGGGCAAGATCGTCATCTGCGGCACCGGCACCAGCCAGAAGGGCCAGTCCAGCGTGATCCTGCGCAACGTGACCGCAGACTCCATGGACGTGGACAGCCTCCAGGGGCAGTTCCTCTCCGTCCGCGCCGAGGGCCTGACCTACATCCCCGAGACCACGGTGCGTACCTCCGCCTTTATTGAGGATGTGACCGGCGAGAACCTGGGCCTGAAGCTGATCCAGATGGAGAACGGCATCAAGGATATGGAGCTCTCCCTGGCCGGCAATATTAAGGAAGTCATCAACCGCAGCCCCAACTCCACCCTGATCATTGCCAATGGCTCCGCCCAGAAGGTCACCATCGACGAGCAGGCCGTGGACGCCCAGCTGCGTGTGGACCGCTTCGTCACCGTCCAGGAGACCAACCTGGACCGCCCCACCACCGTCACCGGCGGGGGCAATCTGTCCCATGTGAACATCAACGCGCCTGACACCAAGGTGGAGATGCTGCCGGACACCATCGTGGTCCGCCCCGGCATCGAGGCCAACATCAACAAAGAGAACATGGATTCCGCCGCAGCGGCCGAGTCCTCCGAGGACCCCCGCATTCTCAGCGGCTTCCCCCTGATGCGCGACGTGTCCCCCCGGGGGGCCGACGCGGTGTTCAGCACCAATAAGAAGGGCACCGTCCGCTGGGCCCTGACCGCCCTGACCGACGGCTCGGTGGGCGAGAAGGAGCTGCTCTCCCCCCAGGATTATACCAATAAGATCATCAAGAGCGGGACTGTGGACGTGAAATCGGCCCGGACCGAGATCACCGCCAAGCTCTCCGGCCTGACCAAAGACGGCTCCTACTACGTCTCCGCCATGCTGACGGACAACCGCGGCCGCAACAGCCAGGTGAAGATCGCCGCCTTCACCACCCCCGACGACTCCACCCCCGAGTTTGCCCAGGGCTATCCCGAGCTGATTATGACCCAGGACTTCGACAGGAAGATCGTGGTCCAGTCCAAGGTGATGGCCACCAAGGACTGCCGCCTGTTCTACGCCCTGATGCCCAAGGGCGCCGTGGCACCCCGTCCCGAGGACTTCAAGGCGGGCGCCGTCACCGGCAATCTGGGCTGGGGCCAGATGGACGTGCGGAAGAACACCCCCCATCTCCTGCCCAAGATCAACAACAGCACCCTGAAGGAGCAGACCGACTACGACCTCTACCTGTGGCTGAGCGACGTGGACAACGGCAAGAGCTCCGCCGTGAAGAAGGTGCCGGTCCACACCCCCGACCTGACTCCCCCCAAGATCCAGCACCTGACCCTGACCGACGCCAAGGCCACCACGATCACCATGACCTTCGCTCTGGACGAGCCCGGCACCTTCTACTGGGCCGTGGTGAAGAAGGGCCAGCCCTTCTACACCGCTCCGGCGGGTGCGCCCGTGCCTGATGTCGATGACATCAAGGCCAAGATCCAGGTGGAAAACGGCGTGGGCGCCCTGAAAAAGGGCAGCGTCTCTGTGCCCAAGGGCATGACCGATGTGAAGTTCAACATCACCGGCCTGGAGTCCCAGACCACCTACGACCTCTACTTTGTGGCCAAGGACAAGGCGGGCAACTACAACGTCTATACCGCCGACCTGAAACCGCCCATGGAGATCAAGACCCTGGACAACGAGGCCCCCACTGCATACCAGGAGTTTACCCATGACGGCAGCAGCAATCCCAAGGACCCCACCCCTTATCCTGACACCTCCATCCGCCTGGTGTTCTCTGAGAACGTCAAGGGCAAGCAGGATAAGAACGGCGAGCTGGTTTATAACGAGTTCCTCCAGCTCTATGACGAGAAAAAGACCGATGATCTGGCGGAGGCGCTGGCCACCCATATCCATCTCTACCGCAAGCCCCTCAGCGGACAGCCCGTGTGCCCCGATCCCTGGGACGGAACTGCTCCCGAGCCGGCGGACTGGCTTGTGAATTATCGCAAGGCTGAGGTGAAGATGGATGTCATCACAGGCGAGATGATCATTACCCTGCCCTTCAATAAGGTCAGGGAGGAGAGCGGCCTGAACCTGGCCAGCGGCGTCACCTACTACTTCGAGCTGGAGGGCATTGTGGACACCTCCCCCGCCGCCAACCCCATGGTAGGCGACCGGGGCAAGGTCAAGCTGCCCGAGTTCACCACCATTGACGCGCAGATGATCTTCTCCAGAGGTTCCTCCAAGGGCACAGACACCGATGACAATGAGCTTACCTTCGACATGTCCTTTAAGGTCAGCCCCGTCACTGCCACCAGCGTGGCAGATGAGGTGGTGTGGGACCTGCTGCTCTGGTCCAAGGATCAGATGGAGATCGAGGTGTACCGCAAGAACGACAGTGAGGATAAGTGGACCAAGCTGGGCGAGACCAATACCACCACCGCCTTCGGCCCCACGGCCCAGGACCCCGAGGTGGGCCTGAGCCTGACCCGGGAGCTGATGTCCCAGGACAAGGATAACCCCAGCTTTGAGCAGCTGAAAAAAATGGAAGAGGATCGGGAGTACGGCATCATCGTCAAAAAGCTCAACGGCGTGGGCGATGATAAGCGGGAAGAGTGGAGCGGCACGGTCTCCATCGATATCATGGCTGTGGCCGGTGAGCTGGGCTCCATGACCAATCTGGCCAGAACTAACCTGACTCCCCAGAGCTTCCAGACGCACCAGGCCGGCATCTACAAGGTGAAGCAGCTGGGCGTGCCTGAGAAGTACACAGTCTCCTGCCCCTTCCGGGACAGTAAGGCACCCTTCTTTATCAACGGCTATCCCACCTTTGCACCCGGCGACTCCGGTGTGGCCATTGACGTTCTGCTGAACCGGGGACAGACCAAGTACTTCTATGTTATTACTGAGGTTGGCAATATCCCCACCACACTGAAGGACGGCACCCCGATTAAAAAGGGAGATAACAGCTGGGATCAGCTTCCCGAAGATGGCACCCCCTTCATCAATAACATAGAGGGTAATGTGACCCTGCCTGTGCCCAGTGAGATCACCAACCCCACATACCAGGGTGACTACGTGGTAGGCCACGGCACCACCGACGGCAGCGTGAAGAGAATTTCCATTGTCAACAAGCTGAAGGCGGAGACAAAGTATATCGCCTATTTCGTCCTGCAGGGACAGTCCCCCGAGTCCACCTCCGAAAAAGTCTATGCCTTCCGCTTTGAGACATTGGCTGTGGACCGGCCTGTCCTGAATGTCAGCCTGACCAGTAAGTCTGCTGCCACAGTTGCCGCGCGGGACAAAGACGGAAAAGAGCGCGAGGCCGACGTGCGGTATATGATGATCGTTTCCGGTGTGGAAGGTGCTACCTTTAACCAGAAGATGGAGCAGTATTGGAACACAAGTGCAGAGGCACAGTACGGACTGACACAGCCTGATATCAAGAAATATAAGGCCATGACTCTCCTGGAGGCCATGGCAACACCCTATAATAGGGGCGGACGCAGCCAGGGCTCGGTGTTCGACCTGTTCAGTACTCAGGACATCCAGAACACCATGACCGGTGTGTTTGAAACAGCTACAACCAACGGAACCTCCATTGTTAAGGTGGGAGACGTTAACCTGACCATGCAGAACCATTGTCAGCAGAATGTAGAGTGCAAGGATGCCATGAAGCCGGCCAAGCAGCAGTATTGGTTTGTAGCCATGGGCAAGAGCCCTCTGGGCTCTGCCAGCTCCTTCTCGGCGGGCCGTTACATGGAGTGGCCGGAAACCAAGTTCTTAAAGGTCACTACACTCGGTACGGCAGTTGATACAAAGATTGTAAATGACTACAATGAAGCGCTGAACCGCGCGTACAGCGGTACGATCACCCTGGTTTTTGACGACTATCTGTACTTCAATGACCAGGGAAAGACCAAACAGGTGGTAGACGCCCAAGATAAGATGCTGACAGACCCCGAGAAAGACCAGTACTATTTGAGTCGTTTCCTGCCTAAGGGAGACAGCAATGTGATGGTCGACCCCAAGAAACCAGAAAAGAATCGAGAAAAGACGGATACTCTCATTGTCAAATTTAATGGTGTCAAGCAAAATACCACCATCAGCTTCAACGGAAATATGTGCAACAGCCAGGGCAGTATTCCTCCCCGCGGCCTGGCATTACAGATGAAGCTGGAAAAAAATGAAGAAGGATTCTATATCCCGACCTTCCATATCACGGTCAAGGATTGGGACGCAACCAAGTAACACCACAAACCCCACGAAAAAGGGCGGCATCCGCCGCCCTTTTTCCCCAAACAGCAAAAAAGGAGTGAGTCCATGAAATCATCCGTACTGACCCGCCGGGCAGCGGCCCTGGTTCTGGCGGGGCTGATGACCCTCAGTCCCCTGAACGTCCTGGCGGCGGCCCCTGACGGCGGCGGGCCGGGAGCATTTACCCCCATTGCGCCCATCATTGTGGAGCGGGTAAGTTTTGTCGAAAAAAATAAGACATTAGAGGGCGATAAGCCCGAGGAGCTGTCGCTGTCCATCGGCTTCAAGCCGTCGGGGGCAAGCCGAAATGTGGACATCAAATGGACCAGCGATGCCACAGATGTGGCCACTGTGACCCCTTCGGCTGACTCCTCCAAAAAGGCCACTGTGACGCCCGTCGCCCCCGGTGTCGCGAAGATCACTGCGGAGACTGAGGGCGAGGAGGACGGAAAGAGTGTAAAAGACATCTGCGAGATCACGGTGTCCGGCCTGAAAATGGAGAAATCCACCCTGGACCTCTTTGTCAACCAGGAGGAGAGCCTGACCTGCCTCCGGTTCGGCAGCGTCTCCAAGGCGGACGTCACCTGGGAATCCAATAATGTCTCGGTGGCCGATGTGGAAAATGGCCGGATCAGCGCCTATTTCCCGGGTGAAGCCGTGATCACGGCCAAGGCCGGGCGGTATGAGGCCAAGTGCACCGTCACCGTCCGGGAGGACGTGGCCGAGGTGGTGCCCGGAAGCCTGGACGCCCAGCGTCTGTGCTCCTTCTCCAGCCTGGTCAGCACCCTGAACCAGCGCTCGCTGGAAAAGACGGGGACCTCCCTGGTGCGGCTGACCTCCATGTCCGTGCCCGCCTCCCAGGGACTGCTCACCTACGGCTATCTGTCCCCGGACGCCCCGGGCCACGGGGTGGGCGGCACGGAGAGCTATTATGTCAACCCCGGCATCAACGAGAAAAAACTGTCTGATATCACCTTTGTACCCGCCTCCGGCTTTGCCGGCAAAGCCACCATCTCCTACACGGGATACGGCCAGGGCGGCACCCCCTTCTTCGGCAAGATCCAGATTTCCGTGGCCCCCCAGGACGATGTGATCTATCACACCACCCAGGACCACCCGGCCCCCTTCAGCGCGGAGGATTTTCAGAATGTGTGCCAGGCCCGGACCGGGCGCTCGGCGGATTATCTGGTCTTTGATCCCCCTGCGGCCAGCTTTGGCGCCCTCTACCGCAACTACTCCGTGTCCGGAGAGTATGCCAAGGCCATCACCGCCTCGGATCAGGTCCGGGTGGTGGACAGCGAGACCGGCGATATGCTCAGCTTCGTGCCGGCCAAGGGCTTTTCCGGGACGGTGACCATCCCTTACCGGTGCATCAACAGCTACGGCGGGAGCTTCTCCGGCAAGGTGACCGTGATCGTCCAGTCCGGCGACAGCCCGGACTCCACCCGGGGAGACGTGAACTACACCACCCGCCAGGGGGTGCGCGTGCGTCTGAGCGGCTCCGACTTCGACGACGCCTGCCGTCTGGCCAACAACCGCCCGCTGCACTCGGTCCGTTTCACCTCCCTGCCCGATCAGCGGGTGGGCACCTTCTTCTATGACTACGACTCCCGGGATCCGCTGCGGGTGAATACCAATATGTCCTATTACTACGGCTCCGCCCCCAGCATCTCCCGCATCACCTTCGTGCCCGGAAGCGATTTCAGGGGGCCGGTAGATGTGCCCTTTACCGGCACCGACAGCTACGGCTCCGCCTTCAGCGGCATCCTGCACATCCAGGTGGGCACCGGCAGCAACAGCCAGGGCGGGTACATCAGCTACCACACCACCCCCGGCGGCGCGGTGTCCTTCCAGGAGGACGATTTTGACTGGGCCTGCCGGACCGCCACCGGAAATCCCCTGGAGTCCGTGCGGTTCACCCTGCCCTCCTGGCGCTCCGGACGGCTGTACTACAACGGCAGCCATGGAGACGGCCAGGTGTCCGAGCACACCAGCTACTACCGCAGCGGCAGCGGCCGCCTGCTCCGGGACATCACCTTCGTGTCCGCCGGTGAGCCCGGGGAGGTCCACATCGACTACACCGGCTGGAGCACCCGCGGCCAGCGGTTTTACGGCACCGTGGTGGTGTCGGTGGACGCGCCCCAGTCGGGCACAGTGCGGACCTTCGGCTCCTCGCTGCCCATCCCCCTGCGCACGGTGGACTTCCAGGTGGCCTGCCTGGCCGCCCTGGGGGAGGAGCTGAGCTCGGTCCGCTTCACCTCCCTGCCCAGCCGCTCCGAGGGCCGGCTCTATCTGGACGGCAGACCGGTGGGGACCTATGACTCCCTGACCGCCGCCGACCGGCAGCTGGACCGGCTGACCTTTGTGGCCCGGGCCGGGTTCCAGGGCGTGGTCCGTGTCCCCTATGAGGCCATCAGCACCCAGGGCAAGCGGACCACGGGCGTGCTGGAGGTGACGGTCTCCCACCAGTACTGCAATCCCACCTTCACCGACATGCGCACCGCCAACTGGGAATGGGCCAGACCCTCGGTGGAGTTCCTGCGCTATAAGGGCGTGGCCAAGGGCTGCGGCAACGGCGCCTACTGCCCCGCCCGCGCCGTCAGCCGTGCGGAGTTCGTGGTGATGGTGTGCCAGGCGTTCGGGTTCACCAGCTCCTCCCCGGCCGGATTTACCGACGTCCCCGCCAACAGCTACTACGCCTCGGCGGTGGCCGCGGCCCGGGAGCGGGGGATCATCTCCGGCAGCAACGGACGTTTCCGTCCCAATGACGCCCTCACCCGCCAGGACGCGGTGGTGATCCTGTCCCACGCCATGCAGGCGGCAGGCTACGGACAGCCCTATGCCTCGGAGAGCGTGCTGTATCGGTATCGGGACGGCAGCCAGGTCAGCGCCTATGCGCGGCCCGCTATGGCGGCTATGGTCCAGCAGGGCGTGATCAACGGAGACGCCCTCTACCAGCTGCGGCCCAAGGCGCCCATCAGCCGGGCGGAGATTGCTGTGATCCTCCACCACGGCCTGACCATGTAAGAGCAAAAAAATCCCACGGTTCTGTGAACCGTGGGATTTTTTTATTCCCTCAGACCGTCAGGCCGGGCTCATGGCGTAATGGCCGTGCAGATGCTGATAATTCTCATAAAACTGATCGGGGGGAACGGGCTTTGAGAAGTAGAAGCCCTGTCCCAGCCGGCAGCCCGCATTCAGCAGCTGCTGGCACTGGGTGGAGTACTCGACGCCCTCACAGATCACCGAGATGTGAAGGGAGTGGGCGATCTTCACCAGGCCCGCAATGATGGCGATATCCCGGGGCGGGATATCGGGATCGTCGGGCAGGAAGGAGCTGTCCAGCTTTAACTCATCGAAATCCAGGCTGCGGAACACGTCGATGCCTGCATAGCCTGAGCCGAAGTCGTCGATGGAGGTGCGGTGTCCGTATTCGTTCAGCGCCTTGCCCAGGGATCTGGCCTCGTCAAAATCGTCCAGGTAAATATTCTCGGTCAGCTCAAAGGTGATGTATTGGGCGGGGATATGGTATTTTTCCACCAGGCTGTGGATGTGCGTGCCGGTATCCGGGTGATTCAGGTGCAGCCGGGAGAGATTGACCGAAATGGGGACGATCGGATCGTTATGGTCCAGACGCTCCCGGATGTGCTTGCAGACCTGCTCCAGGATCAGGTAGTCCAGATCCACAATGGAGCCGTTCCGCTCCAGGTGCGGGATGAAACGGGCGGGGGAGAAGTAGTGGCCATCCGGATCGAAGCCTCTGGCCAGGGCCTCTGCGCCGATGATCTCGCCCGTGTGCAGGTCCACCTGGGGCTGGAGATAGAAGGTGAAGCGCTTTTCGCTCAGGGCGAGCATGACGTCGTTTTCCTGCTGCTGCTGGGTGATCAGGTTTTGGACCATGAAGTCCTGGAAAACAACAGCGGGAAAGTGGTTGCCTTTTTTGGCCTCTATCCGGGCCAGATAGGCGTTGTCGATGGCAGAGGAGAGATTGGAGCCGTGGACCGGCGCGATGCCGCACCAGAGCTTCAGCTTGCAGGCGGGGTAGAAGGGTTGGTGTGCAGCCACAAATTGTTCCATACCCTTGGCATACTGTGAGACGATATCCTGGACAGACTGAGAAGATTTTGACTCGACCAGGAAAATCAGGTGGTCGGAGGAGGCCCGGTCGCAGTGCAGGCACTGGGGGTACTGGGCGATGAACTGCATCGCGGAGGACAGAAGGCGGTCCCCGCCATCAAAGCCGTAACAGAAATTCACCATCTTGAAGTTCACAAAGTCCACGGAAAACAAATAGAGCGAGCCGGTTACTTTGTGCTGTGACAGGATTAACTGGAGATGACGAATAAATTCATTTCGCTGTGACATGAAGAACACTCCTCGTTTGTGATGGCGTGGACGGATGGTTAAGAGCGCCGTCTGTCCAGTCCGCTGGTTGTGTAGTAGATTCGTTTATCCTCGTACATCTGGGCTTCTGCCAGAGAAATGAGCTGGTCAATTTTCCCGCGATCAGATGCAGTCTCCATATGTATAAAGGATGTGCCCACGGCAACGGCAATGGAATGCTCTGCGCAGCATTCCTTCAGAAGCTTGGCCCGTTCTGCAAACCGCTCTTTGGGGCCGTTGACACAGAATATCAAAAATTCATCGCCGCCGTGGCGGAAGAGTGTGCATTTGGGGAAGGTGGACCGCAGACATTCACAGGTAGTCAGGATCATCTGATCTCCGGCAATATGTCCCAGTGTGTCATTGACGTGTTTCAGTCCCGAGATATCAACAAAGGTACAGCCCAAATCAGCAGGAGCGGAGAGCTCTTCCAGCCACTTCTCAAAGGCGTAGCGGTTGCCAAGCCCGGTTTGCTGGTCGTGATAGCTGGTGTAGACCAGCTGCTGGACCAGATCACGGTGCTGGAGCGCACCGCTGAGGAAAAACCCCGTGGTGGTCAGCAGACTGGAAGTATACTGAACCAGCTCCGGAGGAAGATTGTCTATGCCGTAGAAGCCCCGGAGCCCGCCGTCCTTTTTGACCAGCGGGACTGCCACAATGGAGCGGATATTCTGCTGCAGCAGGAACTGATACAAATTGACGTTGGTTTCCCGGATCGTCTCCAGATCCCGGATGGCGACGGTGGAGCGATTCTGAAAGCTCTTGTGCCAGCACCCCCAGACGGAGAAGGGGATGTGCTGTAAATTTTCTTTTTCCGGGGTCACGCCCTCCCTGACCCACTCGTAGGTGTTGCTGACGGAGTTGTCCGCCTCGATCTCAAAAACATAGGACCGCTCACAAAGGAGGATCTCGCCCAGCTGCGCCAGCAGGCAGTCGATGGTCTCGCTGGGGGAGTCCTTCTGCACCGCCATGCCGATGGCGTTGTTGATGCGGATCTCCATGTTGGTATGACGCGCATCAAGATAACTGACCGATTTGTCCCGGTCATCCATATCAATGGCAATTTCCAGCTTGACCCGCCGATCTCCAACCATAAAGGCGAGCTCGAAGAGGGAAAAATATTTTTCTAAAACAGAATTGTAGAAATTCCACTGTACGGGGGAGTTCATCACCATGTCCTTGTGATGGCAGACGGCACAGGGAAGAGAGCAGTTCTGGAAAAGCTCATAACATTTTTGTCCATAGGGCGGCTGCACATGAAACGTTTCCTGCCCCTTTTTGTTGAGATAGAGCAGCTCATAGGTGTCCATATCGACAGCATACACCAAGTCATTCAGGTTATCCAAGACGTTTTGCAGTAAATCCAACATTACTCACCTTAGCTTTCTCATTGAGGTCGATGCAGCTTGAACAGGCATATGGAAAGGTGGAGAGCCGCCAGGTATCGACAAAATCCGCAGCCCTGGTGGTCATCTTAAAAGCAAGGTATGCCTGTGTTATTGCACAAAATATATAACATGTATATCGACCAATTCATGGAAAAAATAAGTGGGAATGGCGATTGATTAAAAAAATAAAGGAGGAGCACCGAGTTTCGGGTCAAAAAACGGGATAAATCTCGAAATAATTTCTGTAGCCTTCACCAATAATCAATTTAAAAAAGCTTAAAAAATGTAGAAGAATATTGTCTAAAAAACTTGAAAGTTGGAAGGATATTTGTTATTATGTAGTACAAAATGGTATACCACGTTGTGCTGTATCAAAAAACGAACAGATGTATCCATGTATATAAAGCTGAAGTTGACATAAGTGTACAAGCCCCGGCCGGTTTACGGGGCGTGACAGGAGAATCAAAATGGACTTTTTATCAAGAAATTCAATATTGATGCTGGAAAAATCAGTCGACTTCCTGTGGACCAAGCAGAGCGCCATCCTGGATAATGTGTCGAATGCAGAGACGCCGGGATATCGGGTCAAGACGGTCACCTTTGAGGAGACCTTGCAGCAGCAGCTCCAGCGGGCTGCCGCCAACCCTGACCGGCCGGGTGCGATGCGCGCGGTCCTGGAGAAGGCCAGACCCACTGTGCGGGAGCTGCCGGGTGTTACACGGATGGACGATAACGGAGTCAATGTGACGGAGCAGAGCCTGGAGATGGTCCGCAACGCCTACCAGACGCAGTATGTGATGAGCGCGATCAACAGCGAGCTGTCCAGCATCCGGATTGCTGCCCGCGGACAGTAAGGCACATAGAGGAGGAGAAGGAACATGGCTTTTTTAAGTTCTATGAATATGATCGGCTCCGGCCTGACTGCCCAGCAGCTGCGTCTCGATATCGTGGCTGAGAACGTGACCAACGCCCAGACCACCCGTACAGAAAACGGCGGCGGGGCCTATCGGAGAAAGATGGTGGAGTTCCAGGCTCAGGACGGACGGGACGGATTCCGTCTTGCCATGGCCCGGGCTGCCAACGGCATGGCGCCGGTCAATTCCCGCCACAATGAAGGCGGCGTCAAGGTGACCCGGATCGTGGAGGATCCCTCACCCCTGAAGCTGGTCTATGACCCGACCCACCCTGATGCAAATGAGGAAGGGTATGTGGAAATGCCCAATGTGGATATGGTCAAGGAGATGACAGACGCTATGGCCGCCACGCAGGCATATTCTGCCAATGTCACCATGCTGAACACATTAAAAAATGTAATTTCCAAGGGATTGGAAATTGGAAGATAGTAAGGCGCATGTGCGGCCGATCGCACATGCGTAGTTGCGGAGCGGCCACAGAGATAGCTAGGGGCCGCATTTTGCATGTCCAAATAAAATAGCATATCGAATCAGGAGAAGGGAGAACTTGATATGATAGCACCGATTCAGCGGCTGGAGCCGCTTGTACAGAATAAAGAAAGCCAGGGCGCGCAGCAGGCCGGAGGAGCCTCGTTTGGGGACGTATTCCGCGCCGCTGTGGAGAATGTGCGGGAGACCGACGCAGAGCGCTCTCAGGCGTCATATCAGCTGGTCACCGGTCAGCTGGATAACCCTGTTCCTCTGATGATTGCCGCGGCCAAAAACGAGACCGCAGTGAGCCTGCTGGTTCAGCTGCGCAACAAGGCAGTGGAAGCCTACAATGAGGTCATGCGCATCAGCATGTAATGGCAACTGCTGGGGAAATGCAACTTTCCCAAACGGCTGACAAGGGAGGCTATCTAAGTTGAAGGAACAGATGGGGGCCATCGGTGAGAAGCTCAAGGCTATACCGGCATGGCTGAAGAAAATCCCCAAAAAGATCATGATCATAATCGGCGTGCTGATCATAGCCATGGTGGTGGCAATCATCGCATTTGTGGCCAACCGTCCCTATTCGGTGCTGGTCACAGGGGTCTCCGCCCAGGAGACCAGCAGTGTACTTACCTTCCTGGAAAATCAGGGCGTAACCGATTATAAAGTAGAAAACAGTGACACCATTTTGGTGCCGTCGGCCCAGGAGCCTGCCCTGAAAGCCAAGCTGATGATGGAGAATTATCCCCAGAGCGGCTTTGGCTACTCCCTTTACTACGAGAATGTGGGCGCGCTGTCCACCGAGTCTGAGCGCAGAGAAGCCTCCAAGCACCTGCTCCAGGAGCGCCTGGGCGCGGTCATCCGCGAGATGGACAACGTGAAGGATGCCGTCGTCACCATCAACCTGGGACAGGACCGGGGCTATGTGCTGGACAGCGGAAATGTGGTGGACGCCACAGCCGGCGTCCTGGTGACCATGCAGAGCGGCACCAAGCTCAATAACAAGCAGGCCGAGGCCATCCGGAACGTGGTGGCCCACGGCATCGAGGGCCTGAAAATCGGCAAGGTCTACATTACAGATACCGCCGGCAACAGCTACAACACCGGCGGTGAGGAATCCCACGAGGGCGCATCCTCTCTGAAGCTCCAGCTGGAGGAGGAGTGGGAGCGCAAGATCCGCACTGAGGTGCTCCAGGTGCTCACCCCCTTCTTCGGAGAGGGGAATGTCCACGTGGGCGTCAACTGCGTGGTGGAGGTCAGCCATGTGACCGAGAATCGGCACGACGTGATCCTGCCCCCCTACGCTCAGGACGGCAGCACCGGCGGACGGGGCCCCATCTCTGCGGAGCAGAATTCCTGGTACCTGGGCCGTCCCGGCGAGGAGGGCGCAGGCGGAATTGTGGGAAGCACCACCAACAGCGACCTGCCCACCCATGTGGAGGATCTGGCCGATCCCGACGGCACTGAGAATGTGATCACTGGCAGCAGCCAGAAGGATTACGACAACTCCCAGAGTGATAAGCAGATCATTACCACGGCAGGCACTCTGAAGGACTGCACCATCTCTGTCAGCATCAATACTCAGGGCAACAGCGGACAGGTGGTGGATGTGGCCGCCATCCAGAAGCATGTGGCCCGTGCCGCCGGCATCCAGGGCATCATTAATCCGGATACCCAGCAGGAGGATCTGAACGAGAAGATCTCCGTGATGACCATGGACTTCTATACACCGCCCACCTCGATCATCCAGCCCAACGGCGTGGTTCCCACCTGGGTGCTCCTGGCCGCAGGTGCCGGACTGCTCCTGTTCATCCTGATCCTGATTCTGATTCTGGTCCTGAGAAAGAGACGGAAGAAGAAGCGCGAGAGGGAAGAGGCCGCCGCTCAGGCTGCCGCCATGCTCGCCAACGATCCTCTGGTTCAGCAGCAGGTGGTGCAGACAGGCGCTGACATTATGACCTTGCAGAGCGAGAAGAATATGGAACTGCGGAAGGATATCCGTCAGTTTGCCAGCGATAACCCCGAGATCGCAGCACAGATGGTGCGTGGATGGCTGAGAGGAGGAGATGACAATGGCTGATACTACAACGGAAGCGAGTGAAACCAGTTCAGCTCCCGCTGCTGCAGTTGCCCCTCCTCAGAAGAAAAAGCCCAAGGTCGAGCTGACCGGTGCCCAGAAGGCAGCCGCCGTCATCGTGGCACTGGGCGCCGAGAAGGCCTCCAACATCTATAAGTTTATGGAACCCGAGGACGTGGAGCAGCTGACAGTTGAGGTGGCCAGACTGGCCTACCTGGATTCTGAACAGACAGAGGAGATCCTCAGCGAGTTCTATCAGATGTGCCTGACCAACAAGGCGGTGACCGAGGGCGGACTGGAGTATGCCCGCACCGTCCTGGAGAAGGCCTACGGCGAGCAGGCCGCCAGCGATCTGCTGAGCAAGGTGACCCGTTCCCTGAAAAACAGAGAGTTCGCCTTTATGAACAAGGCGGATATCAAATCCCTCTACTCCGCCCTGCAGAACGAGCGGCCCCAGACCATCGCGCTGGTGCTCTCCTATGTGGACGCGGCCAAGGCCGCCTCGGTGGTCTCCCAGCTGGACGAGGCCTCCCAGATCAAGGTCGTGGAGGGCATGGCAAAGATCGAGAGCGTCTCGCCTGCGGCCATCAAGATCGTCGAGGCGGAGATGAGCAAGAAATTCAGCAACCTGATGACCAGCTCCTCCGTCAAGGTGGGTGGTATCGACTATGTGGCCAGCGTGATGAACAATCTGGACCGGACCAGCGAGAAGAACATCTTCGATGGCCTGTCTACCCGGGACCAGGAGCTGGCGGACGAGATCCGCAAGCGTATGTTTGTGTTCGAGGATATCCTCACCATGGACGATCGCTCTGTCCAGCGCTTCCTGCGCGACTGCGAGACCCGCGATCTGGTTCTGGCCCTCAAGGGCTCCAACGCCGAGGTGGCCAACAAGCTGTTTGCCAACATGTCCAGCCGTACGGCGGAGACCATCAAGGACGATCTGGAGATTACGACCAATGTCCGACTCAAGGACGTGGAGGAGGCACAGCAGCGTATTGTGTCTGTGATCCGCGCGCTGGAGGAAAAGGGAGAGGTCCTGATCTTGAAGGGCGGAAAGGACGATATCATTGCGTAAGATCTGGAAGAGCTTTTCCGGTCAGAAGGTGGAGAGCTATCAGTTTCCCAACACGGAGGAGCTTCAGGCGGAACAGCCTGAGGAGATCCCCGCAGAGGAACCGGTTATCCAGGACGATCTGATCGAGGAAGAATCCTTGGCAGTTGGATCTGAGCTGGCAGAGGAGCCGCCCAAGGCGGACCCGCCGCCGAGTTATGCCAGCCTGCACAGCGACATGCTGCTGCAGGAGAGCAAGGCCCAGGCGGAGAGTATCCTGGAGCAGGCGCGCCGCGACGCAGAGGAGCTGCGCGAGAACGCCCGCCGGGAGGGCTACGCCGCAGGCTATGACACCGGCTATTCCGAGGGCACCGCAGAGGGCCGCCGGGCCGGGGAGGAGGAGCTGGAAGCCCAGCGCCTCAGCCTTCAGCAGGAGGAGCAGGAGCTCACCGATCAGGTGGCGCAGTTCCTGAAAGAGGCCTCCGACAAAATGGATCAGCGGATGGACGAGAGCGTCCCGGAGCTGCGGGACCTGGCCATCACGGTGGCGGAAAAGGTCATCGGGATCAGCCTGAACAGCAGCTCTGAGGTGATCGAGCGCATGATCCGCATGGCGGTGGACAAGCGTAAGCGGAGAGAGTGGGTGCAGATCTATGTATCCAAAACAGACGCCCAGCGTCTGAGCCCCCTTTCCGCCTCCCTGACCACCACCCTGAGCACACTTTCGGACCGCATCCGGATCATCCCCATGAATGACGATGAGCCGGGCGCATGTATTATAGAGATGCCGGATGAGATCGTGGATGCCAGCGTCTCCACGCAGATCAACAATATTCGGGCCGCCTTGAGCAATATCCCGGCGGATCCCCACTGAACGACCCCGCAGGACGGAAGGAAGCTGTATGTTCCAGAATATGATCCAGCAGGTGCGGCGCATGCAGCCGTACGGGCTGACAGGAAAAATTGAGAATGTGGTGGGTATGTCCATCGAGGCCTCGGGAGACGGGGCCGCCGTGGGAGATATCTGCCGGATCTACAACGGAGAGGGCGGAAAGCAGATCTCGGCCGAAGTGGTGGGATTCAAAAATAACCGCATCCTCCTCATGCCCTACGCGGATATGAGCGGCATCTCGGCCGGAAACTTCGTGCGCAACACCGGCCGCCAGCTGACCATTCCCGTGGGCGATTTCCTCCGTGGACGGATCATCAACGCTCTGGGACAGCCTCTGGACAACAAGGGGCCCTTCCCCCAGGGAGACACCTACTGTGTCAGCGGCACCCCGGTGAACCCCCTGGACCGCCCCCCGATCCGGGAGAAGATGGAATTTGGCGTCAAGGCCATCGACGGAATGCTCACCATCGGCAAGGGACAGCGTATCGGCATCTTCGCCGGTTCCGGTGTCGGCAAAAGTACCCTGATGGGTATGATCGCCCGGAACGTGAAAGCTGATATCAACGTCATCGCCCTGGTGGGCGAGCGTGGCCGAGAGGTTTTGGAGTTTGTGGAAAAGGACCTGGGTGAGGAGGGCATGCGCCGCTCCATCCTGGTGGTGGCCACCTCCGACCAGCCGGCCATGCTGCGGATGAAATGCCCCTGCGTGGCCACCGGCATTGCGGAGTACTTCCGGGACCAGGGCAAGGACGTGCTGCTGATGATGGATTCCCTCACCCGTTTCGCCATGGCCCAGCGCGAGATCGGACTGGCCATCGGTGAGCCCCCGGTGTCCCGCGGCTATACGCCGTCCATCTATGCGGAGCTGCCAAAGCTGCTGGAGCGCAGCGGAAAGTTCAACAAGGGCTCCATCACCGGCGTCTACACCGTTCTGGTGGAGGGCGACGATACCAACGAGCCCATTGCAGATACGGTCCGGGGCATCCTGGACGGGCACATCGTGCTCTCCCGTGCCCTGGCCACCAGCAACCACTACCCCGCCATTGATATCAGCGCCAGCATTTCCCGACTGATGGCGGAGATCGTCTCCCCAGAGCACCGCGAGCTGGCTTCCCGGGTGCGCGATATTTTGGGCGTCTATGAGAAAAATGCCGATCTGGTGTCCATCGGCGCCTACAAGCCGGGTACCAATCCGCGCTTGGATCGGGCACTGAAAAAGCTGGACGCGGTCAACGCGTTTCTGACACAGAAAACAGACGAATCCTTCAGCTACGAGCAATGTGTGGACATTCTGCGGGGCATGGTGGGATAGGACGGATAAGATATGAAGAAGTTTCACTTTTCATTGGATACGGTGTTGTCCTACAAGCAGCAGCGTTTGGAGCTGCTGCAAAGTGAACATTCCATTCTGATGGGAAGGGTGCGCACGGCCGAGCAGTATCTGGCCCGTCTGCGCCAGCAGTACCGGGACGAGATGCAGGCCTATCAGGAGGACACCCTGGTCGGCATGTCCATCACCGAGGCTCGGCTGCGGCAGAGCGGGTTCCGCGCGCTGGAGCGCGACATCCAGGCCGCAGAGCAGGCCCTGGAGGAGTGCCGGGCCGAGGCGGAAGAAAAACGGCTGGAGGTGGTGTCGGCCAAGCAGGAGACCACTTCCATCGAAAAGCTGGAGCAGAAGAAAAAAGAGGCCTATCGGAAGGCCGTTACCAAGGATTCGGAGATTTTTATTGACGAGTTTGTAAGCGCGGCCCAGGCCGTGAAGGAGCGGGCGTAAGCCCCATTCAACATTGAAAGGAGGTGAGAAAAGATGGAAAATATTCAGAACAGCCTGATCAACATGGCGGCCCCCAAGGTGAACCAGACCAAGAAGCCCAGCGGCTCGGTCAAGGGAGAAACCCAGGAGAAGGACAGCGGCTTTCGCAAGATGATGGAGAGCCAGAAGTCCGAGCAGGCCGCCGGTGAGAAGGCGGAGTCCCCCAAGAGCGATGCGGAGTCCAAGACCGGAGAAGGCGAAGTTCCTGCCGATCAGGAGCTGGAGCACCGGATGGCCCTGGCGGCTATGGCCCTGATGACGGTCCCTGCGGCAATCCAGACCGCGCCTGTGGAGCCTGAGGCCGAGGTCCAGCCCGAGCTGGCCGTGGTTCAGGTGGGCGAGGAGACCCCGGTGATGGCACAGCAGCCCGAGACTGAGGCTGTGGTCCAGCCGGCGGAGGAGGGCATGGAGATGCCTGAGGACACCGTGGACAAGGTGGTCCAGACCAAGGCCCCTGAGACCAGGAGTGTGGAGCAGCCCGTCCAGCACCGCGAGACGGTCACTGAGCGCGCCCCGGTTCAGGACAAGCCTGAACAGGAGGAGACCAAGGTGACCGAGGCCCAGACCGCACCTGAGCAGCCCCTGTTCCGTGAGGTAAAGGCCGTCCCCATCCAGGTGGGCGAGGCACCGGCTGCTGAGAAGCCCGCTGAGCCGGCACCGGTCCAGGTGGGTCAGCGTCTGGCGGAGGCGATCCGCGCGGGCGAGAGCCATGTGGAGCTGGAGCTGACGCCGAATACGCTGGGTAAGGTCCACATCGAGCTTTCGATGCACAAGGACGGCACCCTTCACGTACTTCTGCGGGCCGAGAAGGCCAGCACACAGGAGCTGCTGCACCGGGACGCCGGCGACCTTCAGGGTATGCTGGGCCGTGAGACCCGCCAGGAGGTCTATGTACGCACCGAGCGCTACCAGGAGGAGCAGTCCCAGTTCCACCAGGAGAACCAGCAGGATCGGGGACATCAGCAGTCCCGCCAGGAGCAGCATCAGCAGCACCGGGACCGAGAGGACAGCGAGAACTTCCTGCACCAGCTGCGTCTGGGACTGACCTCGCTGTAATGGAACGATCCATGAAAACAATTTTCAGAAAGGAGATGCGATGTGAACAACTATATTACTGATCTTGCAGCCTACCGCAGTGCCCCGACCGCAAAAGCAGCGGGTGCCCCCCGTGAAAAGGTGGACAAGACCCAGTTGGATATGACCGACTTCCTCACCCTGATGGTGAAGGAGATGACCAGCCAGAGCCTCGACTCCGCAATGGATACCGCCGACATGCTCAACCAGCTGGTGCAGATGCAGATGGTCCAGGCTATGACCAACATGACCGACGCCTCCATCATGTCCTATGCGGCCTCGCTGGTAGGCAAAGAAGTTACCGTGGGCCAGTACGACGCCAATGGCAACATGCAGGAGCTGGTAGGCGTTGTGACCGGCACCGGCGTGCTGGGCGGAAAGCAGGTCGTCTTTGTGGGCGACAAGTACTATCTCCTCAGCGAAATCATGGCAGTGGGACGTCTGCCCGAGCGGCCCGACGCCGAGGTCAAGCCTGACGGCGGTGAGGGCAAGCCCGACAACGGCGAAGTCAAGCCTGACGGCGGCGAGGTTAAGCCCGATGGTGGAACGACCAAGCCCGAGGGCGGCGGCGAAGTGAAGCCCGGTGAGGGCGGTACTGCTCCCGACGGCAGCGGATCCAAGCCCGATCAGGGTGAAAAGCCTGCTGAGGGTACAGGCCCGGTCGGATAAGGAAGGAACATGACTATGGAAAGGATATCCGGAATTGTTCAATCCCAGACGCTGGCCAACGGCAGGAAGCCGGCGGTCGGGTCGAAGGAGCCAGTCTCCAGCTTCGGAGCGCTGCTCCAGAACTGCGCACAGGCCGAGAAGCAGGCCCAGGGTGTGGAATTTTCCAAGCACGCCAGGACCAGAGCGGAGGAGCGCGGTATCACAATCACCCCCCAGCTGATGGATCAGCTTCAGGGAGGGATGGAGCGGGCCCAGGAGAAGGGGGCCAAAAATATCATCGCCATGGACGCGGAAATGGCTTTTATCATCAATGTGCCCCGAGCCAGGGTCATTACCGCAATTACCCAGGACGAGATGAAAGAAAATATCTTCACAAATATTGACGGCGCCGTATTCCTGTAATAAAGTACAGATGGCAGGACCGGTTTCGGATGCCTTTGCCCCACGCCCGTTTGACGGGGGCAGGCGGCGCCAAAATTCGGAAAGGAGTTATCTTTAAAAGATGACTGGAGCAATGTATGCGGCCATTGCAGGCCTCAAAACCCATATGACCAAGCTGAACGTAATCGGCAACAACGTGGCTAACGTCAACACCGCCGGCTACAAGACCCAGCGTGCCATTTTCCGCGACTCCATGTACACCATGTACAGCAGCGGTTCCAACGGTACCAGCAGCAAGGCCGGTAAAAACCCCTCTCAGATCGGCTACGGCTCCCAGCTGAGCAGCATCGACCTGAACATGACCACCGGAACCTTCTCCCCCGGCGCTCCTATGGACTGCATGCTGGAGGGCGAGGGCTTCTTCCTGGTGGGCAATAAGGACGTGGCCGGCGTCATCGATCCCAAGAATCCCAACAGCCTGAAGAGCCTGACCCTGAGCCGCGTGGGCGACTTCGGCTTTGGACCCGACGGCTACCTGAAGGACGGCAGCGGCGACGGAAACGCCGTCTACGGCTTCATGGTGGTGGGCACTGACGCTGAGGGCAAGCCCATCGTCAGCGATCAGCTGGTTCCCCTGCGCCTGCCCCGCATGGAGAAGGTGTGGCACGACAAGGACGGCAAGCCCATGACCAACGAGCAGTATGATCAGCTGGGTGCTGACGAGAAGGCCAAGTGCAAGCAGAAGAGCGTGCCCCGCTACGCGGTGGATGAGCGCGTGCCCCAGGGCGGCGCCCAGGGCACCGGAACCCCCATCCCCGTGGAGGATTACTGGCCTGTGGATGCCCAGGGAAATCCTGTCCAGGCGGACGAGAATCCCCTGCCCTTTGCCCAGCTGGACAGCATCAGCTTCGACAGACACTCCGGCCGCATCTCCGGCACCATGAGAGATACCGGTGAGGACGTCACCATCGGCTATCTGGCGGTGGGCAACGTGACCAACCCTAACGGTGTGAGCCACACCAGCGGCTTCTACTACAAGTGCGGCGATGGTGCCGGTGACCTTCAGGTCTCCATGCTGGGCGGCGCAGTGAAGGACCTGAAGACCAAGAGCGGTGCCTTCACCCACGTCAACGCCAGCCTGGCCGGCCAGCCCGGTGCCTATCCCACTCCCGATGAGCTGGCAGCACTCAGCGACAAGTGCAGAATCGGCAGCGCCGGCGAGACCAAGCTGCGCTCCGGCGGTCTGGAGGGCTCCAACGCCGACCTGGCCAACGAAATCTCCGAGCTGATCACCACTCAGCGCGGCTATCAGGCCAACACACGTATCATCACCGTCACCGACTCCATGCTGGAGGAACTGGTGAACATGAAGCGGTAAGCGCAGTAAGTAAAGTGCTTTGACCTCGGAAGGGGGTGCTGAGCACCCCCTTCCGGACAGAAAGGCGGCAGTTATGATCCTGTTAACCAAGCGAAACCAAGAACCGATTTTACTGAACCATTTGCAGATCGAGTGCATTGAGTGCATTCCGGAATCCAAGATCACCATGATGAACCACGACTACTACCTGGTCTGTGAGAGTGTGGAAGAAATCATTGATAAGATCACGACATACAATGCCAAGGTGCAGGATATCCACAGAGAGATCGCGATTGTGGACCATAGACAATGGGAGGATAGGACGCAGGAGTGATGGTGAGACCGCCTGCGGAAGAGAGACATGAATCTAAATTATATTATCGGCCTGTTGGGCGCCATTGTGGTGTTCATTCTCGGTATCGTAACGAAGATTACAATTAAACCGGAGTTTGCCTTTAGTATCCAGCCCGGCAACCTGATCAACTTCTTTGATCCGGCCAGTATTTTTATTGTCATTGGCTGTACCATGTTTATCGTTGTGGCCAGTTTCCCGGGGAAAATGCTGGGCTCCATGCCCAAGCATTTCAAGATCATCCTCAATAACAAGCGCTTCGATCCAATGCAGTATATCGATCGGTTGGTGGATCTGGCCCAGACCGCCCGAAAGAACGGTCTGCTGGCACTGGAGGAGAAGGCCAGAGAGGAAAGTGATCCCTTCTTCAAGCAGGCTATCATGCTGCTGGTAGACGCCTACGATCCGGACAAGATTCAGACCATCCTGGAAAACGACATCGAGTACATGTCCTCACGGCATGAGGATGCTGCGGCCATGTATGACAAGGCGTCGTCAATGGCGCCGGCCTTCGGTATGGTGGGTACGCTGGTTGGTCTGATCAACATGCTTCAGGGTATGTCCTTTGACGGCGGACCCGGCAACCTGGGCGCCGACATGGGTGTGGCTCTGATTACGACTCTGTACGGCTGTATCCTGGCCAACATGATCTTTAACCCCATTGCGACCCAGCTGCGCAATCGGGACGCAGAAGAGGTCCTGTGCAAGATGATTATTGTGGAGGGCGTTATGGCCATCCAGACCGGTGAGAACCCCAAGTTTTTGAGAGAGCATCTGCTGACCTATATGGCCCAGAGCAGCCGCGACAGTGAAGGCGGCGAGGGCAAAAAAGGAAAATCCAAGAAAGAATAAGATAAAATGATGGTATATGAAGCAAAGGAGGCGGCGCAGTCTTGAAGGTAAAAAAGAGAAGCAGCGGAGGCGGCGCCAACTGGATGGATACATATGGAGACATGGTGACCCTGTTGCTGTGCTTTTTCGTCCTGTTGTATTCCATGTCGAGCATCAGTGAGGAGAACTGGAAGGCACTGGTTATGAGCTTTAACCCGGAGGCCCAGGAATCTCTCACCCAGTCACCGGGCGGTGACGGCCCCAATGCGGATGCAGACGAGGGCGGCGGCCCCATTGTCCCAGGCGCCATAAAACAGGAAGATATAGACCAGATGATGGACGAACTCTACGACAAGATCGCCGGACTGGTGGAAGAGAACGGCGCCGAGGATCAGATCTCCTTCTTCCGCGAGGGCGGTAAGATCTTCATATCCTTTAATCAGGCTATCTTTTTTGATGGTGACAGTCCAGTCGTTCGCCCGGAGAGCAAGCCAATTTTGGACACTGTGGGCAAGATGCTGGAAGATTGTCAGCAAGCAATCGAAGAAATCCGGGTGTTGGGGCATACGGCCCAGGAGTATGCCGACCACCCCAACCGCGTCAAGTCAGACCGTACGCTGGCCAGCCAGCGCGCGACCAACGTGGTGATCTATCTCCAGGAGCATACTGTGCTGGACCCCGGCCGGCTCATCAGTGAGGGCATCGGCCAGTGGCGTCCGGTGGCGCCCAACGACAGCCCCGAGAACCGGGCGAAGAACCGCCGGGTGGAGATGATCGTCAGCGGCAAAGACCTGGAACACAGTATGCCCAACAATATCAGCAAGTTTGAGAGCCAATGACTACAGCGAACACCCAGGGGTGAAAAACAAACGGCAGTATAGGTGATAGCATGGCAGAAGTATTATCGCAAAGTCAAATAGATATGCTGCTGAACGCGGTTCGAAGCGGCGAAAGAGATCTGGAGCCTGCGGAAAGCGAGAATCCGGAGAAGAAGTACCGGAAGTACGACTTCAGCAGTCCACGTAAATTTACCAAGGACCGGATCAGGATGCTGACCGGCATCTTTGAAAATTATGCGAGAGTCATCAACTCCAGGCTCAACGCAAGGCTTCGGACAAACTGTGAGATCAGTGTGGAGAGCGTTGAGGAGCAGAGATACTATGAATTCTCCAATGCCCTGATCGAGGGAGATGTATTGGCCCTTCTGGACGTGGAAGCCCAGGGAAAGAAGCAGGATTCCACGGTCATGCTCTATCTCAGTACCCAGATGGTCCTTGGAATGATCGACCGGATGATGGGTGGTGAGGATACGGTGCCGTCAACGGTGGCGCTGGATTACACCTATACCGATATTGAGCTGAAGCTATACGAGGATATTGTGACAGATCTGGTGTCTGTGATGGGCGGCAGCTGGAGCAACTACCTCCCGGTGGAATTCGCCTTCCGGAAGATCGACGCAGACCCCACCATCAGCCAGCTGCTTGGGCTGGAGGAGATCGTGGTGCTGGTCAATATGCAGGTGAAGTTCAGCGGTGTCTCGGGCCGAATGAGTATCTGTTTGCCCGGCGAGATGCTCACTGAGATCTTCGCGGTCATCAGTGCGGAAACACCAAGCCGGAAGGCAACCGCAGAGAACATGGCAGATGAGATCTTCGATCAGCTGCGTGATTCCGACCTGGAGGTCATAGCGGCCTTAGGACAGACGCAAATATCACTTCGAGACGTATATCATTTGGATGTAGGCGACGTCATCGACCTTGGATGCGCAAAGGACTCGCCCATCTATTTGAATATAGGCGGCTACTCATGGTTCTCTGGCCGTGTGGGAACACACGACAAGAACATGGCCGTCAAAATAGAAGAAATCTGTAATGAAACCGGACAAAGGAGCAAGTAGTCAGCATGGGAAAAGAGATATTCAGCCCAATGGAAATTGACGCATTGGGAGAAATGATCAACATAAGCCTGGGCTCCTCTGCGACGGCTGTTTCCAATATGCTCGACCACAGGGTAGACATCACAACGCCGTCGGTCTCTGTGGTAGACGTTAAGGATTTCGCCCTGGGGAACCTGGAACCTGCCATGGGAGTGGAAATCAAATATGTCGAAGGCTTGGAAGGCAGCAACCTGATGCTTCTCCGTCGCAGCGACATTAAGATCATCGTAGACATTCTGATGGGAATTGAATCCTCGGATGAGGAATTTGAGCTCAATGAGCTGACCATCAGCGCCGTCTGCGAGGTCATGAACCAGATGATGGGTGCGGCATCCACTGCGATGTCGGACTTCCTGGGCTTCCCGGTCAACATATCCACACCGATCCCCTTTGAATTGGACGATATGGATAAGTTCAAGCAGGAGCACCTGCCTGAGGGCGCAGAGACCGTGGTCGTCATCCGCTTCTCGTTCAAAATCGAGGATGCCCTGGAGAGCGAATTCATGAACGTGATGAGCGTCTCTCTGGCGAAGGAGCTACTTCAGGGGCTTGGACTGGACGCGGGCGCCTCGGCGGCGGCGGAACAGCCTGCCCCGGCCCCGGCACAGCCGGAGCCCGCATCGGACGGCTCGAACAAGATGATGAGCCAGGAGGAGATCGAGCGGATGATGTCCGGAATGGGCGGCAGTACGCCGGCACAGCCGGAGCCCGCAGCGGGCGGCTCGAACAAGATGATGAGCCAGGAAGAGATCGAGCAGATGATGTCCGGAATGGGCGGCAGTGCACCGGCACAGCCGGAGCCCGCAGCAGGCGGCTCGAACAAGATGATGAGCCAGGAGGAGATCGAGCGGATGATGTCCGGAATGGCCGGCGGTGCGCCCGCACAGCAGCCTGCCCCGGCAGCTGCTCAGATGCCTCCTTATCAGCAGCAGATCCCGCCCCAGATGCCCCCCATGGGTATGCCGGGCATGGGTGTACCGCCTGGATACATGCCGATGTACTATCCCTATCCGGCCCAGCCGATGCAGCCTGCTGAGCCGAAGCTGATCGAAGCGAAGCCGGCAGAAATGCCTCATCTGGATGTGGAAAAGATCATCGGACAGGAGCAGGCGGAAAACCTGGACCTGATCATGGATGTTCCCCTTCAGGTGACAGTGGAGATCGGAAGAAGCCGGCGTAAGGTGCAGGAGATCCTGGAGTTTACAAAGGGCTCTCTGGTGATCCTGGATAAGCTGGCCGGCGATCAGGTAGATCTGTTCGTGAACGGAAAGTGTATTGCCAAGGGAGATGTTGTGGTGATTGATGACAATTTCGGTGTTCGTATTACGGAAATTGTCAAGGATCAGGCAGTCGCTGCGGCGATTTCACAAAAATAAAAGACATCTTCTGAAAATAATTTAAGACAAAAGGATGGTATGACAATGTCTAAGAGAATTCTGCTGGCCGATGACGCCGCCTTTATGCGCATGATGCTGAAGAACGCCCTGGGTCAGGGCGGCTATACGGATGTCCACGAGGCAGTGGATGGTGCTGACGCCGTGGAGAAGTACAACGAGCTGAATCCCGATCTGGTGATCCTGGACATCACGATGCCCAACATGGACGGCCTGGAGGCCCTGAAGACGATCCGCGCCAAGAACGCCAATGCAAACGTGATCATGTGCTCCGCCATGGGTCAGGAGAGCATGGTTATGGAGGCTGTCCGCTCCGGCGCAAAGGATTTCGTTGTGAAGCCCTTCAAGCCTGAGCGTATCCTCAAGACTGTGGACTCTATCCTGGGAGGAGCCTGATGGGCCCTTTGGGGGCTTTGCTGCAATATATCCTGATCGTTGTCGTGATTTTGGGACTTGCCTACTGGGTCACCCGATATATGGGGACCCGGGGAGGCCCCGGGATCATCCGACAGAGCGGTCAGAATCTCCAGATGAAGATCCTGGCGCAGATCACAGTGGGCCGGGATCAGAGACTGGTCGTAGCGGATATTGCCGGACGATATTTTCTGCTGGGACTCTCCTCGGGTGGGATCTCCAACCTGGCGGAGCTGACCCGGGAGGATATCGAGGCCTGGCAGGCCCGGGAAAACAGGGGAGACGAGCCCCGGCAGAGCAATAAATTTGCCGAGGTTCTGGCACAGATCGAGACACGCAGGAAACAGAGGTGAGCAACATCATGGGCAGCTTAATCAACGTCAATGGGGACAGCGTAACGACACTGGAAATCCTCTTTTTAACAACAGTGATCATGCTCCTGCCCTCGCTGCTTGTGATGATGACCTCATTTACCAGATATGTGGTCTCGTTTTCCTTTCTGCGCTCGGCACTGGGCACCCAGCAATCACCACCCAATATTGTTCTGATCGGCCTGGCGCTGTTCCTGACCCTGTTCACGATGGGCCCGGTCATCGACCAGATCCGGGTGAATGCCTACGAACCCTATGTGAACGAGGAAATTTCCCAGGAGGCATTCATTGAACGGGCGGAGGTTCCCTTGAAGGAATTCATGCTTCGCAATACCAAGCCGAATACACTGCGCATGTTCTGCGATCTGGCCAAGGTGCCTCTCTCGGATGAGGCGGAGAAGGCGGAGGTCATGGGTCTGCCTATGCGGATCATCGTGCCATCCTTTATGACCTGTGAGCTGCAGAAGGCATTTATGATCGGTCTGCTGCTCTTCATCCCCTTTATGCTCATAGACATTGTCGTCTCGTCCACCCTGATGGCAATGGGTATGATCATGCTGCCGCCGTCCATGATTTCCATGCCCTTCAAGCTGCTGCTCTTTGTATCGGTCAACGGTTGGGAGCTTCTGTTCTCCAACCTGATCAAAGGCTTTTACTGACGGGGAGGGCTGGAATAAATGAGTACGGAAATGATTTCAGATCTTCTGCGGGAAGGCGTCGGCATCGCTTTGAAGCTGGGCGGTCCGGTCCTGGCCCTGAGTATGCTTGTGGGTGTGGTCGTGGCCGTGTTTCAGGCCGTGACCCAGATCCATGAGCAGACCATAGGCTTCATCCTGAAGCTGGTGGTGGTGGTGGTGGTTCTCCTCTTTGGCGGAGACTGGATGCTCACCACCTTGCAGGACTATCTCCGAACCATTTTCGCCGCATTCAGCATGTAGAGGTCGGACCATGAACTGGACTGATTTGACACTGTTCCTCTACATCGGGGCCCGGATGAGCGGCTTTGTGCTGTTCAATCCGATCCTGGGACGGCGGAACCTGCCCGGGGTTTTCCGAAGCGGTCTTATCCTGATCCTGTCTGTCTTTGTTTACTCGTCAGTGGCACAGCAGAGCGTGGCTGTTCCGACAAAGATACCCGTTTTTGCGATGCGGATTCTGATGGAGCTTCTGATCGGGTTTTTCCTCGGAATGGTGCTCCATTTTTTCTTGCAAATTCCACATCTGGCTGGTCTGATTGTGGACACACAGATGGGCATGACCATGAACCAGATCTACGATTCCGGTTCCCAGGGCAACATGTCTGTGACGGGCGAGCTGCTGAATGTCCTGCTCCTCCTGCTCTTTTTTGCGGGGAACGGACACCACACCCTGCTGCGCATCATGCTCAGCTCGGGACAGATCGTCCCCTATGGTGCAGCCGGACTCGGCGATACGGCCATCCAGGCCATGCTCAGCTTATTTGTTGAGACCATCCTGCTGGGAATCAAGCTGGCTATGCCCATCCTGGCGGCGGAGCTGATCGGACAGCTGGGCATGGGTATCCTGATGAAGGTCATCCCGCAGATCAACGTGTTTTCCATCAATATCGAGCTGAAGGTCCTGATCGGACTGGTGATCCTGTTTGTGATGATCGCGCCATTCAGCGAGTTTCTGCTCTCGATGGAGGTCAGGATGCTGAACAGTCTGGAGCAGGTGCTGGCCCTTCTGGGCACATAACCGCTTCCTAGGACTGGGGGGACAAGACCTTGGCGGATGGTTCAAAAACCGAAAAAGCAACACCGAAAAAACGGCAGGACGAACGAAAGAAAGGTAATGTCCTTCTGAGCCAGGATGTGGTCTCCGTGGTCACACTGGCCGCATCCCTGTTTGCTCTGATGCTGCTGGGGAAGAACATCGTGTCGGACCTGGGAAGCATCGTGATCAATACCCTGGACACCTGCGGGCAGCCCGAGCTGCTCCTGGGCGGGGACGTGGGCGTGAAAAGTCTGAGCCATCAGTCGGTGCTTGCGCTGCTGAAGGCCGGCCTGATTCCTCTGGCGACGGCGGTCTGTGCCGCCGTGGCGACCTTCGCCCAGACCAGGCTGCTGGTCAGCGGGGAATTGCTGAGACCCAAGTTCAGCAAGATCAACCCGATCCAGGGCTTTAAGCGTCTGTTTTCCTTGAAAAGTATCGTGGACGCCCTGAAGGGCATCCTAAAAATCACGCTCCTGATGGTCATTATCTACCTGAGCCTGAAGGAGATGCTGGAAAAAAGCGTGGGCTACCTCTATGTGGACGTCCCGGCCGCGGCCGGGTACATCAACGATGTGGGTACGTCCATGGCAATGCGTGTGCTCATGGCCTTTGTGGCCCTGGCCGGCTTCGATTATCTCTACCAGTGGTGGGAGTTCGAGCGGCAGATGCGCATGAGCAAGCAGGAAATCAAAGAGGAGTACAAGCAGGTAGAAGGCGATCCCCAGATCAAGGGCAAGATCAAGGAGGCCCAGCGGCGGATGGCACAGCAGCGCATGATGCAGAGCGTGCCCCAGGCCGATGTGGTCATCCGAAACCCCACCCACTTTGCCGTGGCCCTGCGCTACCGTCCGGATCAGGACAACGCGCCGGTGGTGCTGGCGAAGGGACAGGATGAGCTGGCCCTGCGGATCGTCCGCGTGGCAGAGGAGCATCAGGTGACGGTCATTGAAAATGTACCGCTGGCCCGGAGCCTCTACGCCACCACCGAATTGAACCAGGAGATCCCGCCCGAGCTCTATGGGGCTGTGGCGGAAATCCTGATCCACATTATCAAGCTGGATCAGCAGATCCAATCATAGCACTGAGAACTGTATGTTACGCGGCCTGACAGGAGGATTAAGAGAACAGTATGAGGCGATTTCTGACTTCTGCCTTCAACAATGCAATAACTCTGGGCGTGGTGGTCATCGTTCTGTTCCTGATCATCCCATTGCCTACCCAGCTGCTGGACATTTTGCTGATTATCAACATCGGCCTGTCCATTATGATCCTGATGATCACCATGAACATCAAGGAGACCCTGGAATTTTCCATTTTCCCCTCGCTTTTGCTCATAACGACCCTATTCCGACTGGGACTGAACGTCTCCAGTACCCGAATGATCCTGCGCAGCGGCTACGCCGGCGAGGTCATTCAGAACTTCGGCCTGCTGATCACCGGCGGCAACGTGGTCATCGGCGTGGTGATCTTCCTGATCATCGTGCTGGTGCAGTTTATCGTCATCACCAAGGGCGCCGAGCGCGTGGCCGAGGTGGCGGCAAGATTTACCCTGGACGCCATGCCCGGCAAGCAGATGGCCATTGACGCCGATCTGTCCTCCGGACTGATTGACGAGCAGGAGGCCCGGAAGCGCCGCAGCAAGATCCAGCGGGAGGCCGACTTCTACGGCGCCATGGACGGTGCCACCAAGATCGTCAAGGGCGACGCCGTGATGTCCCTGCTCATTACCATGATCAACTTTGTGGGCGGCGTGCTCATCGGTGTTGTGATGGGCGGCGGCAGCTTTGCCGATACGCTCCAGCGGTATTCCATTGTCACCATCGGTGACGGCCTGGTCTCCCAGCTGCCGGCACTGATGATCTCCACGGCAACGGGCATGATCGTAACCCGGTCCGTCTCCGAGGGGAGCCTGAACCAGGATGTGGTGGGACAGTTCAAGGCCCAGCCCAGAGCCATTATGGCCACCGGTGTGGTGCTGCTGTTCCTGGCCGCAATTCCCAGAACACCCCATCTGGCCCTGGTGGTAGGCGGTGCGCTTCTTTTGGGCGCCGGTCTCACCATCAGCCGAAAGATGAAGGAGGAGCAGGAAGCGGTCCCGGAGATGGAAGAACCTCAGGTGGAGGAACCCGCAGCCAGCGAGACCGACTACTACAAGGATATCAACAATGTCTATTCCCTCCTGACGGTGGACCCCATCGAGATGGAGTTTGGATACAGCCTCATCCCTCTGGTGGATGAGGGCCACGGAGGAAAGCTGATCAGCCGTATCGTGATCTTCCGCAGGCAGTATGCCCAGGAAATGGGCTTCGTGTTCCCCTCGATCCGACTGCATGATGCGGCGTCCCTGGGGACCAATCAGTATGTGATCCGCATTCGAGGGGAAGAGGTTGCCCGGGGCGAGATCCTGGTGGATTATTACCTGGCCCTGGAGCCCAGCGATCCGCTGGGCCAAGTGGACGGCATTGAAACCATCGAGCCGGCCTACGGCATCCCCTCCAAGTGGATTCTGCCGGAGAACAAGGAGATGGCGGAAATCTATGGCTACAACGTCATCGATCCCCTGTCTGTTATGCTTACCCACCTGTCAGAGACCGTTCAGCACCACGCCTATGAGCTGCTGAACCGGGCTCAGACCATTCAGCTGGTAGAGAACCTGAAAACCACCGAGCCTGAGCTGGTGGAGGAGACCATCCCCAGCATCGTGTCCTATGCTCTGCTGGAGAAGGTGCTGCGCGCCCTGCTGAAGGAGGGCGTACCCATCCGGGACCTGGGCACCATCCTGGAGACCCTGGCCGACGCGCTTGGTCAGGGCAAGGACGTGGACAACGCGGTGGAGCAGGTCCGCGGCGCGCTGGCCCGCACCATCACGCGGCGCTTCTGCGAGGACGGACAGATTCGGGTGGTTACCATGGACGCGGAGATCGAGAAGCGGATCATCGCCTCTATCACACGCAACGAACAGGGCGTGTATCTGGCGATGGGCGCGGACCTCATGCAGCAGGTCGTCTCTCAGTTGGCAGAGCAGATGAAGAAGTTCAGCGATCTGTCGCAGACGCCGATTGTGCTGATGAGTCAGGTGATCCGCGGATATTTCAGCCGAATGATTACACAGTTCTATCCCAATTTGTATGTTCTCTCTTTTAACGAAATCACCAGTGATGTTCAGATCCAGTCCATTGGAAACATTACGCTGGGCGAAACAGGTTAAACCGGATGATACGGAAAGGGCGGTGGGTGTATGTCAAAGACGAGTGCGGAGAAGAAACTGGAGTGCACGTCAAAAGAGCTTGCGGAAATGGACACCCAGGAACTGCTTGCACTGTATAAAGAGACCGGAGACGAGTCCATCAAATGGACAGTCGTCCTGCGATGCGAGGGCCTGATCAAGAATATTGCAATGCAGCTGCGCGGCGTGTACAGCAGCTTCACACAGCTGGACGATATCGTCAACGAGTGCCTGCTGACTGTATTTGAAGCCATCGAGCGGTACAATGTATCCCAGGAATGCAAATTTGAGACCTATGTCAGCAAACGGATCCGGGGAAAGATCATTGATCTGACCCGGAAGCAGGAATGGTTCCCCCGCTACTTCTACCGCCGGTCCAAGGATGTGGACCGGGCCGTGGACGAGCTGACCAGCGAGCTGGGGCACACCCCCTCGGAGGAGCAGATCATCCAGCGGCTTGGCATCACAAAGGTGCAGTACGGCAACTATGTGGAGTGCATCGCCCGGGCCAAGGTACTTGACCTCAATGATATGCTGGATAAAGAGATCATGAGCGGCGGCGGGGCCTATCCCAGCAACATCCAGGAGCAGCCGGAGCTGGCGCTCCAGGAAAACGAGATGCGCGCCGCACTGGCTCAGGGGATCGCATCCCTGCAAAAGAACGAGCAGATCGTCCTGTCCCTCTATTATGAGAAAAATCTGAAGCTCCGGGAGATCGGCCAGATCATGGATCTGAGCCAGCCCCGCATCTCTCAGATCCACAGCAGGGCGGTACAGAAATTACAGGATTACATGAAAAGCTATTTGAGTGGAGAAATTCAAGTAGAGCCTTAAGGAGGAAACGTTGGGAAATGTTCAAAGGATTTTATAATTTAACTTCCGGCATGCTGACCAACCAGCGGCACTTGAACGTGATCGGCAACAATATGGTCAATGTCTCAACGGCCGGATTCAAGCAGGAGAAATATACGGCTACCACATTCGACGATGTGCTCTATCACCGTGTGGGCAATAAGGACGGCAAGGGCGAGCCCATCGGCCGGCAGAGCTACATCCGTGCCACCAGCCAGATCTATACCGACTACACCCAGGGCACCCTGGAGCCCACCGCGCTGCCCCTGGATTTTGCCATCAATGGAGACGGCTTCTTTGCCATCCAGAACGAGAATGGGGAGCGGGTCTACACCCGCATGGGCAACTTCTCCCTGGACGATGAGGGCTACCTCTGCCTGCCCGGCTACGGGCGTGTGCTGAACGCCGACAACCAGGAGATCTATCTGGGCACCGACAAGGTGTACGGCGACGGAACCGGCCGGATCTACTACAAGGACGGCGGACTGCTGGGCCGCCTGGGCGTATTCAACCCCACGGATACCGCGGCGCTGGAGCACACCCCGGAGGGCTTCTTCCGGGGCGGCCAGATGGAGCCTAACCAGACCCCCAAGGTGCTGGACGGATATCTGGAGCGGTCCAACACGGACCTTGTCAAGCAGATGACCGACATGATCTCGGTGCAGCGCTCCCTTCAGAGTGCGGCCCAGCTTTCTAAAATGTACGATCAGCTGATGTCCAAGGCCACCAACGACATCGGACGCCTGTAAGGAGAGAGACAACATGGATCAGTCTTTTTATATCGGGTCCACAGCGGCCCAGCAGCAGAACATGCGCATGGGGATTCACGGCAATAACATCTCCAATGTGAATACATCCGGCTTCAAGGCGGAGAAGAGCCGCTTCAAGGCCCTGATGTGCCAGGATGTCCGGACCGTGGAGCGGGAGACTCAGGGCGTGGGCGTAGGCAGCGCCATGCTGGCCTCGGCCACCGATTTCCACACCGGCGCCGTACAGGATACCGGCCGGACCCAGGACTATATGATTAACGGAGACGGCTTCTTTGCCCTGGCTGACCTGGAGACCGGTGAGATCTCCTATACCAGAAACGGCGCCTTCAGCGTGGCCCGTCTGGAGCGGCCCACCGGCGAGGTGGACGAGAACGGTATTCCCGTTGTGGACGAGGGCTGGTACCTCACTGATGGCGAGGGACGGCTGGTGCTGGGCACCAGCGGCAGCGTGATCGAGGTGGAGGACGCCCAGGCGGAGCAGCCTGTGGGTGTGTTCGACTTTATCAACTATGACGGAATGCGCCATCAGCAGGGGACCAGATTTACCGCGGAGGAGAAAAACGGCGGTCTGCGCAACGGCACAGGCACCGTGATCCGCGGCAAGCTGGAGTCCTCCAACGTGGACCTGGCCGAGGAGCTGACCAAGGTCATCGAATCTCAGCGTGCCTACGGAATGGCGCTGAAGCTGATGCAGGCATCCGATGAGATCGAATCCACGATCAATGGACTGCGTGGATAAGGAGTGAGGAACTTGATTACTGATTACACTGATTTGGGTGCGCTTGAGCTGGACACCCTGAAGGAGATCGGGAGCATCGGAACCGGCAACGCAGCCACTGCGCTGTCCGCTCTGGTGGGGGAGCAGATCAGGATTAAAATGCCTGAGGTCCGCATTATGGGCTACAATGAGGCAATCGACTGGATCGGCGGTCCGGAGGAGATCACTGCGGGTGTTCTGGTGCGCCTGAGCGGGCAGATCAACGGCATCATGCTGTCCGTGCAGCAGCTGCCCTTTGCCAACCTGGTGCTGGAGAGCATGCTCAATAAGCAGGTGAACGACTACAATGAGCTCCAGGACCTTGAAAAATCGGCCATGATCGAGGTCGGAAACATTATGATCTCCACCTTTATCAATGCGCTGAGCGGCCTGGCTGGGATCGAGATTGATCTGACCGTGCCGGCCTTTACCGTGGATATGCAGGGAGCTATTCTGGCAGTTCCTATGGCTGAGTATGGCGGACAGTCTGATTACATCATGACCATCGGCGGCGATTTTGTGTGGCGCGGAAAGGCCGTGCCCTGTCGTCTGCTCCTTTCTCCGGATATCCGTTCCTTAAACGTTATCTTGAGAAAGTTGGGTGTGAGCGGTGGATAAATCAATTAAAATCGGCATAGCTGATATGAAGATGGCCCAGCGTGAGGGCATGCTCATTACCTACGCCTTGGGATCCTGCATCGGAATTTGTCTCTACGATCCCCAGATCAAGCTGGGCGCCATGGTACACATCATGCTGCCGCTGAACATGGAGACCGGACGGAAAAATCCGCTGAAATACGCGGACACCGGAATCCGGGAGACGTTGAGCCAGATGGAGGCGAAGGGTGCGGTGCGCCGGCGGATCGTCGCGAAAATCGCGGGCGGCGCAAAAATGTTTGAGGTCAGCGGAAATTCTTCTTTGGGCAACATAGGCCAGCGCAATATTGACAGTGTCCACATGCTGCTGAAGCGGGAGAATATCCCCCTTCTGAAGGAAGATGTAGGCGGAGGTACGGCGAGAACATTGCTTTTTGATGTGTCGAACGGCCTTTGCTGTGTGCGGTCCTATGGCAAAGAGGAACTCGTTTTTTAATTGTCTATTTCAATTGAAGGGAGCCGTGGCGTTATGTTAGAGGAAGATAAGAGGGGGATCCTTCTGGAATCTGGTACCAACGAGATCGAGGTTATGGAGTTCACCATCGCCGGAAATCTGTATGGCATCAACGTTGCAAAAGTGAAAGAGATCCTGGTGTCGGCACCGGTCAAGCCGATGCCCCATGCCCATCCGGCAGTGGAGGGTATCTTCAAGCCGAGAGACGTGGTGCTCACAGTGGTGGACCTGCCCAAGTATCTGCTGGGTGAGCCCTGCGAGAAGGGTCCCAAAGACCTGTTCATCATCACCAATTTCAACAAGATGAACATTGCATTCCGGGTTCAGACGGTTCTGGGCATCAGCCGTATTTCCTGGAAGGACATCCAGAAGCCCGACAAGACCGTGGCCAGAGGCGAGGAGGGTGTTGCCACCGGAATCGCCCAGTGCGGCCAGGATCTGGTCACGATTCTGGACTTCGAGAGGATCGTGGCTGAGATCGCCCCGGAGACCGGCATCCAGATGTCCGAGATCGACCAGCTGGGCAATCGGAACCGGAGCAGCGCCTGGATCCTGGTGGCTGAGGACTCTGTCCTGCTGACCAAGATGATCGAGGAGGCCCTGCACAAGTCCGGCTATGTGAACACCAAGATGTTCCCCGACGGCAACGCCCTGTGGGAGTACCTGTCCTCCCTGCGCGGAAAGGACAACCTCAAGGACTATGTCTCCCTGATCATTACGGATATCGAGATGCCTCAGATGGACGGACACCGCCTGACGAAGCTGGTGAAGAGCGACAAGGAATTCAAGCACATCCCGCTGATCATCTTCTCCTCCCTCATTACCGAGGAGATGCGCCAGAAGGGCAAGGAGCTGGGCGCTGATGAGCAGATGAGCAAGCCGGAGATCGGCCATCTGGTCCGCGTGATCGACAGCCTGCTCAGCTTAGAGTAAAGATCGGAGGCACACACTATGGGTGGAAAGTATATCGTACGTATTCCTATCAAGGATCAGGACAGCAAAATCATTGGCTATGAGATCCTCTACAACGGGGATCATCAGGCTTACAGCCAGGATAACGAGAATGAGTTCGCGGCTGCTGATACCATTTACCATTTCCTGACACAGAACAACGCCAAGACCCTCCACGGCACCCGCAACTTCATGACCTTCACCACCACACTGCTCATGAAGAAGACACCGCATCTGTTTGATAAATCAGAGCTGGTGATCCAGATTGACGACAGTGTCATCATCCACCCACTTTCGATGCATTTTGTCAATCAGTATGCGAAAGAGGGATACAAGATCGCGGTGAATGAGTTCCAGTTTACCCCCCGCTATCTCTCCCTCCTCGATACGATCGACTACATCAAAATCGACGCCAAGGCTACCCCCAAGGACACCATCCGCAACACCATTGAGGTTGCGCACAGCATGGGCAAGAAGTGCATCGTGACCAACGTTGATAATGACGAAACCTATCAGCTGGTGTTCTCCATGCAGGCGGACGCCGCCGAGGGCTCCGCAGTGGCCAAGCGCATGGATACCAAGGTCAATACCAGCGCCTTCCTCCAGAGCAACTTCTTCCGCCTGATCGTGGCCGTCACCAAGGATGAACCCGACATCGAGGAGATCGAGCGCCTGATCTCGGTGGACGCCGGTCTGACCTACGGACTGCTGAAAATGGTGAACTCGGCATATTTTGCCCTGCGCAACCAGACCACCGATATCCACCAGGCCGTGGTGCTGCTGGGCATCGACCGGCTGAAGCAGTGGATCTACCTGCTGAGCGCCAGCAACACCGAGCAGAGCATCGACAGCGGCACCGAGGAGTTCCTCAAGAAATCCCTGCTGCGCGCCTGCTTCAGCAGCGAGCTGATCCGGTACGCCAAAAACGTGCCCATCTCCCGCTCGGACGCCTACCTGATGGGTATGTTCTCCACGCTGGACAACATCATCGACGCCCCCCTGGAGGACATCCTCTCCTCCATCCCCCTGGCGGAGGAGGTCAAGCAGGCCCTGCTGACCCGCGAGGGCAGATGCGGCATCCTCTACGAGCTGGTGCTCAGCTACGAGACCGCCGACTGGGCGGCCATCTCCCGCTGCGCCCAGGAGCTGGAGATCCCCGATCAGGTCATCACCAGCACTTATTTCAACTGCGTGGAAGATGTGAATTCTCTGTGGGAGCAGCTGACCAATGTGGCTGCCCAGCAGTAAAACGTCGGATGTTCTGAGAAGAACGCATAAAATGGATGAATAAAAAAGGAGGACCACCCTGGGGTGGTCCTCCTTTTTTACGCGGAATGAATTGGTGCTCAGTGAAGGTCGTGGTGGGGATCGTCCAGCACCATCTTGCAGGCATGGAGGATCTGCGCGGTCACGGCGGAGCTGTATCTGCCCTGGTAAATGGACATGCGGGCGCTGCGCTCATGCTCCGGCATAACGATATACTTGGGAGGCAGGTTGGTCAGAGCGGCGGCAATCACATCCGCCCGGCATCTGGCACAATCACACAGGCCGAACATCCGGATGTAGCGGTCGGCGCTTTCCTCCACCAGAAGCTCCATCACATTGACAATGGAGAAGGGGATCTCGTCCTTGGCCGCTGGGATATCCGCCACAGGAGCAGGCTCAGTGGGGACAGGCTCGAGAGACTCTGCCTCAGGAGCAGGCTCAGTGGGGACAGGCTCGAGAGACTCGGCCACAGGAGCAGGCTCAGCGGGCACCGGCTCGGGAATCTCCTCCGCAGGGGTGGGCTCGTCGGGCACCGGCTCGGGAATCTCCGCCGCAGGAACGGGCTCGTCGGGCACCGGCTCGGGAGTCTCCGCCGCAGGGGCGGGCTCGGCAGGTGCAGACTCGGCTTTCTCCGCATTGGCCAGATCATCGAGCAGAGAGGCCTCCAGGGCCTCTTTGATTGATGCAGATGCGGATGCGTCCGCATTCATAATCGAAATAATAGGGGAGCTCCTGGGGGACGCCGGAGGAGTGGAAGAAGGGGCAGGAGCGGCTTGGGCAGCCGGAGCGGCAGCCCCGGCAGCGGGTGTCTCATCAGGCTTGGGCTGTCCGGCTGCCTCAGCAGCCGGACCACTGTCAGGGACGACGGGAGCGCTGTGCCCACGGCTCAGCAGGTTCATCACATGGGCGGTTTTACTGGTATTAAGATCGCTTTTCTTGGCTGACATACTGAATCTCCTTTGCTCGGATTAGTGGGCCTGTTCCGGAGAGGGGAACTGGTCGCCAGCGACAATGTTGACAAACTCGGACAGATCCAGGGCAGGTTTGGACTTGGGTTTGTAGGTCAGGATGCTCTGTCCGTGTGCGGGCGCTCTGGCCACGTCGGTGCCGCGGCGGACCCGGATGGGGAACACCTGGCTGCCGATCTGTTCTGCCATATCCTGAGCCAGCTCCAGCATCTCGCGGGAGAGCCGGGTCCGGGAGTCGAATTTGTTGATCAGGATACCCAGGACCTGAAGCTGGGGGTTGAAGGAAGCGCGCACGGTATCAATAGTGTCCAAAATCTGAGAAATTCCCACCAGGCTTAAGACCTCGGCCTCCATAGGGATAATAAGATCGGTGGAGGCCACATAGGCATTGATCGTCAGCAGATTGAGAGAGGGCGGCGTATCAATGATGATGAAGTCATAAAACATTTTGATGGTATCAAGACACCGGGAGAGCATAAACTCCCGCTCGGGGGCTGTAAAGCTCACATCCACACCGGAGAGCATAATGTCAGAGGGGATCACGTCCCCATACTCCGTGTGTACAATGGTGTTTTGAATGGCACAGTTGCCGGTAAATACATCGTACAGGGTGGAAAGACCCTCTATGTCCAAGCCAAGGGAGAAACCGAGGTTTCCCTGTGGATCGATGTCGATGCCCAGGACCCGGGCTCCGCGCTGATGAAGTCCGCAAACCAGCGCAGAGGCAGTGGTGGTTTTTCCGACGCCGCCTTTCTGATTGGTGATGGTAATAATTCGAGGCAAAATGATCCCCTCCGCAGATAATTATTTTATCATAACTATTATTTTTATTGTACTATATGTCGATACAAAAGTATAGAGGTTTTACAATAGGATTTATATATAAAAGTTTTTTGGACCGACTGAAAGGGGGAAGCTATTATGGCATACATAAATGGAATCAACAACAATTACAGCAGTGCCAATAGTATCTACAAGAATCGTAACATAATCAGCGGCTTGGCAAGCGGCATGGATACTGAATCCATGATCGAAAACGCAGTTTCCGGCTACAAAATGAAGATCAACAAGATGATCCAGAGTCGGACGAAGGTCGAGTGGAGGCAGGAAGGTTATCGGAGTATTATCGAGAAAATGTCATCATTTTCCGATAAATACATGTCTTATGCCTCTCCCACGAACCTGATGTCCGGCAGCTTCTTCAACAGCGCGATCAAGATGTCCACTACGGGCACTTACAAGGACAAGGTCTCTGCCTCCGGTCAGACCAGCAGTAACATCCAGATTCTGGGCGTCAAGCAGCTGGCTCAGGCGGCGCAGTACAAGGTGTCCGGTCTGGGCGGCGGCAGCAGCAGCACGCCCAGCGTCAGCGGCGGCACCATCGAGTTGGACAAGGTCATCGAGGTCAGCAATATCTCCGGCTCCCTGTCTGTTTCCTACGGCAACAAGAAGGTGGACATCTCCTTCAGCAAGGACGAGGTCTTTAAGACTCCTCAGGAGTTTGCCGAGGCCATCAACAAAAAGCTGGGTGAGCAGAATCTCGCAGTTGGTGAGAGCACTTACAAGGCCTCTGACAAGATCAAAGCCGAGGTCAACAGCGAAGGCAATATCGAATTCAAGCTGGCAGAGTCCGGTGATACAAACAGCGTAGGTGTCGTTGGAGCCTCCGGTGATCTGAAAAAGGTTTTTGAAATTGAGAACAAGACCGATTTCAACAAGGATCAGGTTACCACCATCAACATGAAGGACAAGAAGCTCTTTGATGACAGCCAGAAGGCTGGCGACTATCTGTCCGGCAAGACGCTGACCATCAATGTGGACGGAAAGTCCAGAGAGATCACCCTGCCCAAGTTCGATCCGGCCGGAAACAATCAGAATGGCACCTTTGCTGATCTGGAGGGCCTGAAGAAGAGCATCCAGGAGCAGGCCGACAAGGCCTTCGGCACCGGAAAGGTCACGGTGGATCTCAACGACAAGAAAGACGGCCTGAAGTTCTCCGCCAAGCAGGGCTCCACCCTGATTCTGGAGGGCGATGCCGTCAAGGTGCTGGGCTTTGAGAAGGATGCCTCCACCTTCGTGGATACCCGGAAGAATCTGGGCGACGTGTTTGGCGATAAATTGTTCGAGGGACTTGCTCAGTCCAAAGCTGAGGGCAAGGTCACCTTCCGCAAGGGGCAGAACGGTGCCGCCGACTACTATGTGGACGAAGAGGGCTATCGGGTGGTCAAGGCCAAGGACGCATCCGGCAAGGAGACTGACGAATGGGTCCGCGTGGACGACAAGGGCAACGCCCTCTACGATCTGACCATCAACGGCGAGCGAGTGGGCAGCTTCAACAAGGACACCCAGATGGAAACCGTCCTGAACAAGATCAACGGCAATTCCAAGGCCAGTGTCAAGGTCAGCTACTCCCGCACTACCGACGAGTTCACCTTTACCGCCAAGGAGAGCGGTACTATAGGCAAGGTCTCCATGGGCGATGACCTGGCCAGCAAGATGTTTGGTAAAGTGGAGGACCATCCGGACAATTACACCGAGGGTAAGGATGCGATCTTCTCCATGAAGGTCAACAACACTGAGATGGTGGATGTGGAGCGCAACAGCAACGACTTCAACATCGACGGTTTGAACATCAAGCTGGAAGGAACCTTCAACTATAAGAATACCGCACCCGAGGGGCAGGATCCCACATACGAGCTGGATAAAACCGCTGCGGCTGCCGACTCAGTCTCCTTCAAGGCTGACGCCGATCCGGACAAGATCGTGGACGCCGTCAAGGAGATGGTCAAGGACTACAACGAGATGGTCACCGAGCTGAAGAACGCATTCTCTAATCTTCCTGTTCAGAACGGAAAGGGCAAGTACTACGAGCCCCTGACCGATAAGGACCGCGAGGGCATGAGCGAGAGTGCCATCAAGGCCCACGAGGAGAAGGCCAAGCAGGGTATCCTCTTTGCGGATCGTGACCTCTCTGCACTCTACGACCAGCTTCGCCAGGCAATTAGCCCCGCCGGCCAGGATGGCGCCGATATGAGAGCCATCGGTATCACCGTGGAGTACAAGGGCGGCCTGTCCACCCTGAAGCTGGATGAGGACGCCCTGCGCCAGGCTATTAAGGCCACCCCCGACAAGGTGAAGGACGTCTTTACCAAGAGCAAGGAGAATGGTGCCAGCTCCGACGGCCTGATGCAGGCCATCAAGAAGCCGCTGGATATGTATGGTAAGGTCCACGGTGACAAGGGCATCCTGGTCGAGAAGGCCGGCTCCCCTCTGTCCCCCACGTCTATCTACACCAACGTGATGCAGCAGGAGATCAACCGCTGGAACGCCCAGATCGAGAAAATGGAGAGCAAGATGAATTCTCAGATCGATCGGTACACCAGACAGTTCTCTCAGATGGAGCAGATGATTGCACAGATGAACTCTCAGAGCTCCGCGCTTGCAGGAATGATGGGCGGCTTCTAACATGATGTTTATATCTAAGCCCGGGTTTTCCGATTTCAGGGAAGCCCGGGCTTAGAAGGAAACAAGATCCATATGGATTTGGATAGTGAGAACGGATGGTGAGGTAGCAAAATGAATCCAAAAGGCTTTCAGCAGTATAAACAGCAGGCAGTCAGTACCATGACTAAGGGCGAACTGCTGATTGTGCTCTATTCTGAGTTGGTTAAGCGATTGACCCAGGCTGAGCTGGCCCTTGACAAAGAGGATTATACAGTTTTTGAGGCGTCGTTGGACCGTGCAGTCAGCATCATTCAGTATCTGGACGATACACTGGATCGGAAATACGAGATCAGTGGGAACCTGGCGCAGCTCTATGAGTATTACATCTACGAATTGGGCCGGGCGAAGATCGGCCGGAACAAAGAGGTGGTGGCCCATGTGTGTTCCATGGTCAAAGAACTGAAGGAATCCTTTGAGCAGGCCAATCAAATTGCGGATTCTGGAAAGTAGGATGATCTATGGAGAATGTTGCACTGCTGGAGTCACAGATTCAGCTGAAAAAAATGTATTCCCTGTTGGCAGAGGTTATGGACCTGACCGGACAAATGGCCCAGGCGGCCGACCGGGGCGATGAAGTCAGCCTTCAAATGCTGATCGATATGCGGGAGGAACCGATCCATAAGCTTCAGGCGGTCCGCGCCGTATTGAAGGAGCAGAGGAAGGGGCTGCCCCCGGAAGAGGGACAGCATCTGGCAGACCTGCTGAATGGTGCGCCGTCTCAGCTGCCGGAGGAAAGCGCTTTTGTCAATCAGGTACTGCAGGTCCATCAAATGTGGGAGAAGGTGATCGCCTTTGACCGCAGACTCAGCTGTAAAATGAATGGAGAGGACTCGATTTACAAATAAAATACCTGTGTACCTTTCGGGATACACAGGCATTTATTTGAGATGATGTCAGGACAGCGCCTGACGGCCCGCTACTCGACGGAGAGGGCCCAAAGCGGTGCGCCGCCTGCCCGGCTGCGGGAGAGCTCACTGAGAAGCAGCTGGGCATCCCACTCCGTCAGGCTGTGTTCCAGGCTGTTGGGGTCTGCCACCAGGACAGAGCCGGTCAGCGTCACGCCCCGGAGCAGAATAAAGTGCCCGCCCGAGGTAAAGTGTCCGGGGCCCATCAGGGCAACGAGCAGCTTACCGGAAAGGAGGGCGTCTTCGATGGCATCAACGCTCAGCTCCGGCAGAGACTGCACCGTCAGACCGTAGTCAGCGGCGCATTTGCGCACAATGGAGAGGGCGGAGCCTTTTCCCTTGGACCACTGGTGATTCTGGAAGGCCCACTGGGCCACAGTTGCCGGATTGGAGTCCGCTCCAGTAAGACTGGCAATGGCCATGGCCAGAGCGGTCGGTCCGCACCCGTAGCCGCCGATATGATCGGTGCCGTAAGGCTGGTCGGCCCAGGCGGGGTCGGATTGATTGAAATAGACCACCGGCATGATACCGCCTGTTAGGATTTCCTGACCACCCACAACGGTGAGTGAGGTGATCGAGGGATCGGAGACAGAAATAAAAACATCATCTACAGATGGTCCGCTGGCTACCTGGGCGTCGTCCTCGGAAGGGGCGGAGAAGACCTGATCTAAAAAATCAGAGGCCTGCTTCACCATGGAGGAAGCATGATCCAGAGCGGAGCGCCCCAGATCGGCAGTCCACGCAAGTCCGGCACGGACAGGTGCGGTGACCCGGCCGTAAAATTCGGGTGCAAAATAGCGGCTGGCCATAAGCATGGAACCGGCGACACAAAGCACGGCTAATAAAAGTGTTAATAATATATTGCGGATGGTGTGTCGATTCATAGTTTCACCGCCGGATACATGATTTTGTTGTTTCCATTATATCAGACAGGGCAATTTTTACAAGGGCGTTATGGAACGGCGCAGGGAAAGGCGGGAAGTGATCAAATGCCGACAATTCAGCTGGAAAATGTCACAAAGTGGAATTGGGTTGGAAAACGGTTTCGGGATCGCCATAGGGAGATCGCAGTATCGGAGCTGAACCTGACCATCGAACAGGGAGAGTTTATCTTTGTGATCGGGAGCGCGGGAGCGGGCAAAAGCACGCTGCTGAAGCTGATCCGGGGCGAGATAAAGCCGAGCGCCGGAAGAGTCCTGATCGACGGAGCGGACCTGACGAAGCTGATGATGTACCACAAACGCAAGACACGTCAGATGTTCGGTGTTGTGACCAGAGAAGGGGAGCTGTCCCGCCGGGAGACGGTGGCTGAGAATTTGAAACGAGCCGCACGGGCGGGCCGCAAGCTGATGGAGTCCGAGAAGGATATACTGAGCAGAGTCCAAAAATCACTGGGCCTTGTAGGAATGGCCCAGAGCGGAGAAAAGTACCCCGGGGAGCTGTCCCGGGGGGAATGCCGCCGGGTGGAGCTGGCTTACGCTATGGTCAACAGCCCGCCGATCCTGATTCTGGATGATCTGACCGCCAACCTGGACGACGGAAATATCTGGGACATGCTTCATCTGATCAAGGAGCTCAATGTGCGGGGAACAACCGTTATCATGGCAACCCATTCCGAACAATATGTCAACCTGATCCGGGAGCGTGTGGTCACATTAGTGGACGGACAAATCGCGGGAGATGTTAAAAATGGCCGCTATGGTGTTGTAAAATAAGAATGGACATACGCGGATTTGGCCAAAGGCCAATTTATATATATTGTCCAATCAAATTCAGGAGGAAGAGAAAAGTATGAAGAACATGAAAGTCAAAAAGAAGCTCATCGCAAGCTTCAGTATCGTGATCTGCCTGAGCCTGGTTATCGCGATTGCCGGTGCTGTTGGTATGAGACAGCTGGACAGTCAGCTGGATGTTATAATTGGAAAAACTATGCCCAATGTCGAGCGAGTGGCAATTATGCAGCGTAACCTTCAGGCCGAAGTCAACGAACTGCTGTTGGCTATGAACTCTCTTGACCCCAATGTTACCACCCAGTATCTGAATAGTGCCAGAGAGAAGATCAGCGAGAATGAGCAGCTGCTGGAGACGATTAAGGCCGAGACTAAGATCGATCCTGCACTCATTACGAAGCTGGAGGACATTATTGCTAGACAGGGTGATACCCGCAACGAGTTCCGCAACCTGGTAGCCCTTGATACAGTGGAGGGCAATCAGAAAGCCCAGAGCATTATGGATAATCGCTTCATCCCCCTGCTGATTGAGGAGCGGGACGCCCTCCAGAATATCGCTGATGCACAGAAGGAAATCACCAATGTGCGTGTGGAGAAGTCCGAGAACCTGTACAGATCTCTGATGACCGCCCTGGTCATCCTGGTTGTGGTATCCCTGGTCTTGTGCGTAGTGGTGATTGGCAAGCTGGTTTCCGCTATCATGGTTCCTCTGAACCTGATCAAGAATGGTGTGGAGGAATTTGAAAAGGGCAACTTCAACTATGAGATGGACTATACCAGCCGCGACGAGCTGGGCGAGACCTGCCAGTCCGTGGTATCCTGCCAGCATGTGCTGAAGGCCGTTGTGGACGACGCCTGCTACCTGCTGGGTGAGATGGCCCGCGGCAACTTTGACGTGAAGAGCCGCGCCAAAGAGCAGTATGTGGGCGGCCTGAAGCCCATGATCGAGTCCATGGCCGACATCAACCGCAACCTGAGTGACACCCTGACCCAGATCGATCTGGGTGCCGAGCAGGTCGCGGCCGGTGCCGACCAGGTATCCACCGGTGCCCAGGCTCTGGCTCAGGGCGCCACCGAGCAGGCCAGTGCCGTTCAGGAGCTGTCCGCCACCATCAACGAGATCTCCGCAAACTCCCAGAAGAACGCCGAGAACAGCGCCCTGGCTATGGAGCACTCCCGCAAGGCCGGCGGCTTCGTGACCGAGAGCGCCGACAACATCAACGAGATGGTCCAGGCCATGAAGCAGATCTCCGACTCCTCCCAGGAGATCAGCAAGATCATTGCCACCATCGAGAACATCGCATTCCAGACCAACATCCTGGCTCTGAACGCCGCTGTTGAGGCCGCCCGTGCCGGTTCCGCCGGTAAGGGCTTCGCCGTGGTGGCCGATGAGGTGCGTAATCTGGCCGCCAAGTCTGACGAGGCTGCCAAGGCCACCAAGGAGCTGATCTCCAGCTCCATCGACTCCGTGAAGCACGGCGACGCCATTGTCCAGCGCGTGTCCGAGTCCCTGGAGTCCACCATCGCTGCCGCCAAGCAGGCCGAGGCTGATATCGAGAATATCACTCACGCCATCAAGGAGGAGGCCGAGGCTGTGGCTCAGGTCACTGAGGGTATCGATCAGATCTCCTCTGTGGTCCAGACCAACTCCGCCACCAGCGAGGAGTCCGCTGCCGCCAGCGAGGAGCTGTCCAGCCAGGCCGCTCTGATGAAGGAGCTGATGGGCAAGTTCCAGTTCAGCGGCTCCAGCAGCAGCTATACTCCTGCGCAGAGCGGAAATGCTGCCTATAACGTGGACAGCAAGGCTGAGTCCGGTTCGTTTGCACAGTCCTCCTTTGACAAATATTAAGCGCAGGGAACCTGGTTGGATCCGGAATTGAATCGCAAGATACGGCGGGAACCAGACCTGTGCCGATGAAGTAACTGGATTGCCAGAAGGTGACGCCCTGCCGCCTTCTGGCAATCTGTTATATTGAGAGCAAAGGTGTTCCGCCTGAGCGAATTGGAGATAACAGTGCAGGTATGTGCGCTCAGATAATGTGTATAGTAAACTAAGAGTATTCCCTATTTCAGCGAGAAAAAGGAGAATCTGCAATGGGACTCATGGATAAATTGTTCGGAAAACAGCACAAAAAGGCACCACCTGCACAGGTGGTGGAGGAAGAACCGGTGCAGGTGGTCCAGCCGCCGGCACCGCCGGAGGAGGAGAACAGCGCTGCGGAAGCAGTACTGCTGCCCCGGTTAGAGGATGAACTGCTGGAGCTCTGGGATCGTTGGTCCGGATCAGCTTTGCCGCCCATTCTCTCCCTGGCGGGAGATATGGACCCGAATTCGCTTCCGCTGAACGCGGAGACGTTATCGGAGGAGCAGATGCGCCTGGCGGTCAGGCTGGGGCAGGATGCGAAGGAACGCAGCAGAAAATTAGCAGAACTGGAAAAGAAAAACGAGGAACAAGAGGAAGAGAAAGAGGAGCAGACTCCGGTTTCCATGGACGCGGAGTGCAAATGCTACCTCTCCAAATCCCTGATGATGGCCTGGGTATTCGTGTTCCCTCCCATCGGCGAGGGAAAGGGGATCAACGCCAATTCCATCGGAGGCACTTTGGAGAAAAACGGCGTCAAAACAGGCATTGACCAGAAAGCCATTATTTCTCTCCTGGGGGACAGCTATTTCCGGCTTGTGCCGGTGGCCATAGGCACGCCCCCGGTGGAGGGAACCGATGGATATGTTGTGGAGCATTTTCCCCGGGAGGTGGTACACGAGGTCTGCGTGAAGGAGGATGGCACAGCCGACTACCGGACACAGAACTACGTCAAAACCGTCCAGGCGGGAGAGCTCATCTGCGACATGGTGCTCCCCGTGCCCGGACAAAACGGCTGCCGGGTGGACGGCACGGTGGCGGAGGCCAGAAAGGTAAACCCCGCCAAGGTGCCCAGAGGAAAAAATACGAAATTCTCTGAGGACGGTCTTCAGCTGCTGGCCGGAGAGACCGGACACCTGATCTATCACAACTCTGTTTTTCAGGTGATGAAGGTGTTTGAGGTCCCGGGAGATGTGGATTATTCCTGCGGCAACATCGACTTCCCCGGCGACGTACACATCCAGGGTGATGTGCGGGATGGCTTTGAGGTCAAAGCCCAGGGGTCCATCCTGGTAGACGGCATGGTGGAGGGAGCAAGCCTGGAGGCCGGGGAGGATATCATCATTGCCCGCGGCGTAGTAGGTGATAACCGGGCGGTGCTCCGCTGCGGCCACGACTTAAAGACGAAATATATTGAGAGCTGTGAGCTCTATGTAGGCGGATGCCTGTATGCCGACTCCATTATCATGTCGGACATTTTCTGCGACGACTCCATCCAGGTGGAGAATGGACGAGGCAGCATCATTGGGGGCAGCATAACGGTTGCCCGGCGTCTGAGAGCAAAGGTGATCGGGGCAAGATCCGGACGGATCACCCGGGTCGTCCTGGGTGTCTCAGCCTACCTCCAGAAGCAGCTGGAGGAGATCAGGCATGACCTGGAGGAGTGCGCCAAGGAAAAGAAACAGAATGAATTGGATATCACATATCTGTCCGGATTCAGCGGGGACGAGAACATCAAGCAGCGGCTGACAAAGGCAAAGTTCCGACGATCCAGTATCGAGATGCGGGAGATTGAATTCACAAAGCGGCTCAAGCGGCTTGAGGAGGAGGGACTGGACCTGGCCCAATGCCAGATTGATGCGGACATCATTTACCCCGTCACCAAGGTTTCCATCGGAGAGCGCACATGGACCCTGGATATCGTACACCAGGATTATAGGGCCCGTTTTAATAAGAAAACGGGGGAGCTGACTGAGTGCTGAAAAAATTGTGAAACAGAGGAAAAGACATGAATGAGGAGTATCGCGGCCAGTGGGTGACTATGTTGGCAGAGCAGATGGTATCGGATGTGACAGATATCATGGTTGGGATACGGCTGAAACCCTGTCAGATGCCGGCCACGGATCAACTGACCAAGATTAGATTGGATGGAGTTTACGGAGCGACAAACGGCAAGATGAAGGTTTGTCTCCAATTTCTGAGTGAACCCAGATTTTTTGCCAGGCTGGCTGAAAAAATGAGCGGAGAGAGCACAGACGACCAGGAACTGATCTGTGACTATGCCGTGGAGTATGTAAATACGATCTATGGCAGATTTCTTGCGGAGCTGTTTCGCGCGACCCGAGTGAAGCTCCAGAGCTATTCGCTGAACTATGAGGCATCTTCCTCGGCAGCCTTTCTGGAAAACCAGCTGGAAAACAGCTATGTCTGTTTGCAGGGGGAGGAAAATGAACTGATTATTTTTGCGTGGTCGATCTGTGCAGAGGATGAGAGCGAAGAGTAGCAGGGTGAGGTCAGAATTAAAACAGAGAATATGTCACGTTGACAGCGCGCTGCGCCCGAAAACGTGTTTTGTCAGGAGGTAAAAAGATGGAAAAGCACAATATTATGGTGGTGGATGATTCCCGTATCATACACTCTGAGATGAAGAAGATGCTGGATGGCAGCGAGTTTGAGATCGTGGCCTGCTGCCGCAGCGGCGAGGAGGCTCTGGAGAAGTACGAGGAGGTCCACCCCGAATTGGTGACCATGGATATCGTGATGCCGGGCATGGACGGCGTGGAGGCCTGCGAGAGAATGAAAAAAACCTGGCCCGACGCCCAGATCTACATGGTCTCCTCCATGGCCTATGACGAGATGATCGACCAGGCAGTGGCCGCCGGCGCCAAGGGCTTTTTGTTTAAGCCGTTCAATAAGGAGTCCCTGTTGGAGGGCCTGAGAGGTGCCATTAAAGCAGCAGCAAAGTAAGCCGGATAGGGAGGAACTGCGATGGAAACCTATAAGAATCAGGACAATGAACTAATCTACGCACTGGACATCGGAACCCGGGGTGTCGTAGGCGTTGTGGGACGGGCGGAAGGCGGCAAATTCCATGTCCTGGACATGGAGCAGGCGGAGCATGAAAAGCGCACCATGGTGGACGGTCAGATCGACAACATCCGCCAGGTAGGCGCCCTGGCCCGTACCGTGACAGAGCGGCTGGAGGAGCGACTCCAGGTCCATCTGGAGCGGGTGAGCGTGGCCGCCGCAGGACGTGCCCTGCGGACAGAGAAGGGGAGCTTCCGACTGGAGCGCACCAATAACGGAGAGATCGGCGCGGAGGAGATCAGCCAGCTGGAGACAGGGGCTGTATCCATGGCGGAGGAGAAGCTGCAAAGCGAAGAGGACAGCCCCCGCCAGCTCTTTCTGGTGGGCTATACCGTCAGCCAGTACCGGCTGGACCGCTACCCCCTCAACTCCCTGCTGGACCACACCGGCCGGGTGATCGAGGCGGACGTGGTGGCCACATTCCTCCCCAGCGGCGTGGTGGAGAGCCTGTATGCGGCCATGGATCAGGCGGGACTGAAGGTGGCCAGCCTGACTCTGGAGCCCATCGCCGCCATGAATGCCGCCATCCCTCAGGAGCTGCGGCTGCTGAACCTGGTGCTGGTGGACATCGGAGCGGGAACCACGGATATCGCCATCTGCAAGGACGGGAGCGTGGTGGGCTACACCATGACCACCATTGCTGGAGACGAGATCACCGAGGAGATCATGCGCGCCTATCTGGTGGATTTCCAGATGGCGGAGAAAATGAAGCGCAGCATCGGCCAGGAGGAGGACATCCTCTATAAGGATGTGCTGGGCTTTGAGAACTCCTGCACCAGCGAGGAGCTGAGTGCCGCCGTCAAGACGCCTATGGAGCATCTGGCCAAGAGCGTGTCGGAGCAGGTGCTGGCCCTCAATACAGCCCCGCCCTCCGCAGTGTTCCTGGCTGGCGGCGGAAGCAGACTGAACGGCCTGAGAGAGTGCGTGGCCCAGGAGCTGGGCATGGACCTCAAGCGGGTGTCCACCGCCGGAAGCAACTATGAAAAGACCATGTTTGCCCAGGATATGGACCTGAACAATCCGGAGTACGCCACCCCCCTGGGCATCGCACTGTCCGCAGGTCTCGGCCTGCTCAACGACAGCTACATGGTCATGCTGAACAACAAGTCCGCCAAGCTGTTCCGCAGCGGGGCCCTGACGCTGAGAGATATTCTGCTGATGAACGGCTACACCTACTCGGACATGCTGGCCAGATCGGGCAAGAGCCTGAGCGTGACGGTGAACGGACAGCGGATCACCATGCGGGGCGAGCCGGGCAGCCCGGCGACCCTGAAGCTCAATGGGGAGGAGGCCCCCCTCACACGGGTGGTGGCAGCGGGCGACCGCATTGATTTCGAGCCGGCAGCGGCCGGCCGGGACGCCTGCGTCACGGTGCAGGACGTGCTGGAGGACTCCAACTGCCTGGTGCTGGTGAACGGCGAGGAGGTCTCGGTGGACACGGAGCTGCGTTCCGGCGACGAGGTGGTCACCATGGAGCGGCCCAAGGCCCCCGTCCCCAAGCAGCCTGTGGAGGAGAAAGAGGAAAAACTCCCGTCTGAGCAGCTGCGCCCCCTGGATGTGATCCTGAATGGGAACGTGGTGCATTTCCCGGGAAAAGAGAATGGACAGCCCTACTATCTGATGGACCTGCTGGACCAGGCTGACATTGATTTTGACCGGGTGGACCGCCCCGTCCACCTGAAGGTGAACGGCGAGGAGAGCGAGTTCAGACACGAATTGAGGACAGGAGATACCGTGGAGATCTACTGCGAGGAGTAACCGCACAGTAGTGTAGTGTAAAGGAAGGTATACCGTTGAAGCAGAAGATAAAGAAAATACTGTTTGCACTGATCCCGTTCATAGTCGGAGCGGCTGTGGGCGGTGTGCTGATCCTCCGTATGCAGGGGACCGAACCGAAAGAGAAAGAGCCCAGCGACTATTTCCTTTGTAATCAGGAGATCCCGGCACTGGATGTGAAGCAGGTGCCCCACGTCCATAAGCTGAAGGATTGGGTCAACCAGCCGGAAAGCGAGGAAGATGAGCTGGCCAAGCCCACCAAGGAGCCTGAGGATAAGAAGGACAAGAAGGACAAGAAGGACGACAAGAAGGACGACAAGAAGGACGACAAGAAGGACGACAAGAAGGACGACAAGA